>CAMCAY010000096.1 GCA_945872815.1 Chitinophaga pinensis | reverse complement strand
ATCCCAATGAATTGGCACACGAATATGGTATAAGCTTAATTGATAAACCTTTAGGGGATTACGATATAATTGTAATGGCCGTAGGTCATAAAGCCTATTTACAAATGAAGGTTGAAGATTTTGAAAAATTGTCCAAAGACGAACTGTATATGTTTGACATCAAAGGAGTATTAAATGCGGAAGATTATAAAAATTATTGGAGATTGTAATTATGAACATTCTTAAACTAATCGGACGAGATAAAGAAATATTTGTAAATGATATTTCAACAAAAGAACAAGAACTTTCCAAAATTGTTAGCGGATCTACTTTTCTTGTGATTGGTGGTGCTGGCTCTATTGGTCAAGCAGTTACAAAGGAAATATTTAAACGTAATCCATTAAAATTGCATGTTGTTGATATCAGTGAAAACAATATGGTGGAATTGGTTCGTGATTTAAGAAGTTCATTTGGCTATATAGATGGTGATTTTCAAACCTTCGCCTTAGATATTGGTTCAGTTGAGTACGATGCTTTTATCGAATCAGATGGTAAGTATGATTATGTTTTAAATCTATCTGCTTTAAAACATGTAAGAAGTGAAAAAGACCCGTATACATTAATGCGAATGATTGATGTAAATGTTTTCAATACGGAGAAAACAGTTAAACAAGCAATTGAAAAAGGTTCAAAAAAATACTTTTGCGTTTCTACAGATAAAGCAGCTAATCCTGTCAATATGATGGGAGCTTCAAAACGTATTATGGAAATGTACTTAATGAACCTAAGTCAGAAAATTACAATTTCTACTGCTCGTTTTGCCAATGTAGCTTTTTCAGATGGCTCTTTATTACACGGGTTTAATCAACGTATTCAAAAAAGACAACCTATTGTAGCCCCAAACGATATTAAAAGATATTTTGTAACACCCAAAGAGTCAGGTGAATTATGTTTAATGTCATGCATATTTGGTGAAAACAGAGATGTTTTTTTTCCAAAATTAAATCAAGATCTTCACTTAATTACTTTTGCAGATATTGCAGTTAAATATTTAAAGGAATTGAGTTTTGAACCTTATTTGTGTGCATCAGAAGAAGAAGCAAGACAAATGATGGAGACTTTGCCTCAACAAGGAATGTGGCCGTGTTTGTTTACTAACAGCGATACCACAGGTGAAAAAGATTTTGAAGAGTTTTTTACAGAAAAAGAAGTCTTAGATATGAGCCGTTTTGAAAATTTCGGGATCATTAAAAATGAAGGAGATTTTTTAACTGATAAAATGGACTTATTTACAGATTCAATATCCGAATTCAAAAAATCAAAAAAATGGAACAAAGAACAATTAGTCGATTTGTTTTTTAAAATGATTCCTGATTTTGGACACAAAGAAACGGGTAAATATTTAGATTCAAAAATGTAAAAATGAAGCATATAAAAGATACCGTTTCATTTATTCAAGAAAGTTTTAAATCAACAGAGTTTATTCCATTACATGCACCCACTTTTGGAGGCAATGAAAAAAACTATCTTATAGAAACCATCGATTCGACTTTTGTTTCTTCAGTTGGGGCTTATGTGGATCAATTTGAAGGAATGATGATGGGCATAACTAACACTAAAAAAGCAGTAGCGGTTGTTAATGGAACTGCTGGAATACAAGTCGCTTTGAGACTAGTTGGTGTGACTTCAGGTGATGAGGTTATTACACAAGCTTTAACATTTGTCGCTACAGCTAATGCAATAGCATACAATGGAGCCGCTCCCATTTTTTTAGATGTTGATATCGATACGATGGGCTTGTCTCCAAATGCTGTTTCCCGATTTTTAGAAGAATTTGGTGACTTACGTGAAGAAGGTTGTTTCAATAAAAAAACAGGAAATAAAATCAGTGCTTGCTTACCCATGCATACGTTTGGATTCCCAGTGCATTTAGATGAATTGAAAGCAGTATGTGAAGCTTGGAAAATTCCAATTGTAGAGGATGCAGCGGAATCATTAGGAAGTGAATATAAAAACAAGCCTACAGGAAGTATTGGAGAGCTAGGTGTTTTTTCCTTCAATGGAAATAAAATAGTTACTTGTGGTGGTGGTGGTGCGATTGTTACCAACAATGAAAATTTAGGAATTAAAGGAAAGTATTTGACAACTACAGCAAAAGTTCCACATGCGTTTGAATTTTATCACGATGAATTGGGATATAATTTTAGAATGCCTAATTTGAATGCGGCACTTGCTTGTGCTCAGTTGGAACAATTAAATTCTTTTTTAGAAAATAAACGCAAATTAGCATTAGAATATAAATCTTTTTTTGACACTTTAGAAATTAAATTTAGAACGGAAACACCTAATACCAAAGCTAATTATTGGTTGATGTGTGTTGAATTAGAAAATTTAAAAGAAAGAGATTTGTTTTTATCAGAAACAAATAATGCAAAAGTAATGACAAGACCTATTTGGCAATTAATGTATCGTTTACCGATGTACCAACATTGCCAAAGAGACGAACAATTAAATGCGCAATTTCTGGAAGAGCGTATTGTAAATATTCCAAGTAGTGTTAGATAAGAAAGTTATTTTAATTGGATATTCAGGGCATGCTTATGTAGTTGCAGATATTGCTTTAGAAAACCAATGTAAAATTATTGGTTATACAGAAAAATGCACGGTTCAAGAGAATCCTTTTAATTTGATTTACGCTGGATATGAAAAGGAAACAGATTTCTTTGAAAATAAAGAAGAGGTCGAATTCATTATAGGAATTGGAGATAATTGTATTAGAGAAAAAATTTATAATCTAATTACTTCGAAAAATGCAGAAGTATCAACATTAATAAGTAATACAGCATCCATATCGCAATCAGTAAGGATAGATAGCGGAACATTTATAAACAGAAATGTTACAATTAATGCATTAGCCAAAATTGGTAAAAATGTTATTTTAAATACAGCCTGTATAATAGAGCATGAATGTGAGATTTCGGATAGTGTTCATATTGCTCCTGGTGTAGTTTTGGCAGGAAATGTTTTCGTTGGAGAACGATCATTTATAGGTGCGAATAGTGTTGTTAAGCAAGGTGTTAAGATAGGTAAAGATGTG
>CAMCAY010000095.1 GCA_945872815.1 Chitinophaga pinensis | reverse complement strand
GAAAGGGAAATGGTAGCATTTAAAATTGCGCCTCCATACATGTCACTGTAAGGACTTACATCTGTTCCCCCTCCGGCAAGGCCTATTCGGAGTGGTGCTTTGCTTCTATGTATCATAATACCTGCAAAATAAGAAAAAATGGGCGATTTGACGATGGGAAAAACAACAGATTTTATAGAGATGAAAAGCAGTTTAAAACGGGGATTAGTTTGAATTTTAGTAATTGCACCATTTAAATGGTTCTATATTAATTTAAAAATTTCATTTGTCATTTCCTCCCAACTATACTTTTTCTTTTCTTCAATCAATCCGGGAATGAAATTATCTTTACCAATATTGAAATATTCTTGAATTTTTTCAGCAATAGAAATAGGATTGGGCTCTGCTATCAGACCTACTTTACCATCGGGCACCAGTCCCGGTAAACCTCCAACATTGGTTACGATCATAGGAATTTCGAAATGATAGGCAAGAGGGGTAACTCCGCTTTGTGTGGCATTTTTATATGGCTGAATCACCACATCGGCCGCACATAAATAATATTTCACTTCGCTGTCAGAAATGAAATCAGTTCTTAAAATCAAGGATTCTGCAATGCCCAGTTTTTTTATCTGTTCATCATAAGCGGTTCTGTCCTCATAAAATTCACCTGCAATTAAGAATTTAATTTGAACATGTTGATTGGTGCTGTCATTTAGTAGTTTTATGGCTTCAAACAGTAAATCAAGTCCTTTGTATTGTCTGATGAATCCAAAGAACAGTACAATTTTTACATCTTTTTCTATACCTATTTTTCGCCTTGCTTCCTCTTGGCTTATTTTATCTCCAAAATTATCATAAAGCGGATGAGCTACATATTTCGAAGGTTTGTCAATATTGAAGATTTTTAAATCATTCAAAACTTTTTGACTCATAGTGATAAACCCATCAATGGGTTTTACAAAATATTTTGTGAATGCATTATCGCCAATTCTTTTTTCATGCGGAATGATATTGTCAGCTATACAGACAATTTTTGTGTGTTTATTTTTTTTAACTATTCTTAAAATGGTTCCCAGACAAGGCCCCATAAAAGGAAGCCAATAACGAACAACTATGAGGTCGGGCTTTTCTTTTTTAATTTTTTGACCCACACTGATCCAATTCAATGGATTGATTGAATTGATTGAAATATTGATTTCAATATCTTTTGGAGCAGGTTCAGAAGAAAATTGTGTAGTGCCCGGAAAAAGAAATCCAGGATATTGTAACGAAAACGTGTGTATTTTAACCTGGTGACCAGCTTGTTGAAATGCTCTTGCTAATCTTTCATTATAGGACGCTAAGCCTCCTCTAAGCGGATGTGCTGGACCAATTATAATTATATTTTTAGAAGAGGTATTCAAAAATGATTGATCTGTTAATAGAATTTCAATGGATTATAATCCAGACTTTTTTTCAATGAGATAATGGTTTCTTTCCACTGAATTTCGAGAGATAAGCTCTCCGATGAATCCTGCTAAAAATAACTGAGTTCCCATAATCATTGCTAGTATTGCAAAAAAGAATAGGGGACGTTCTGTCATTCCAGTTACATCAAAGAAAAATTTCGAGATAGTCAAATATATAAAAATTAAGAGTCCCGAAGTGAAAGCAACTGTTCCCCAAAGTCCGAAGAAGTGCATGGGTCTTTTACCGAATTTCCCAACAAAGAAAATGGTCATCAGATCTAAAAATCCATTGATGAATCTGCTCCATCCAAATTTGGTTACACCATATTTTCTTGCTCTGTGCTCTACTACTTTTTCTCCTATATTTCTAAAGCCTGCCCATTTAGCCAATACAGGAATATATCTATGCATTTCGCCGTATACCTCTACGCATTTTATTACATTTTTTCTGTAGGCTTTTAATCCGCAATTGAAATCATTGAGTTGTATTTTACTCATTTTTCTCGCAGCAGCATTGAATAATTTACTGGGAATATTTTTGGTGAGCGTATTATCATACCTCTTCTTTTTCCAGCCACTTACCAAATCAAAACCATCTTCAAGAATCATTTTTCTTAATGAAGGAATTTCATCGGGGCTGTCCTGCATATCAGCATCCATAGTAATGACAACCTCACCTGTGGCTGCTTTGAATCCTTCATTTAATGCAGCGCTTTTTCCATAATTTCTTTGAAATTTTATACCCTTTACAGCATGATTTGTTGCAGAAAGTTTTTCTATAACATTCCAGGAATTGTCCGTACTTCCATCATCAATCATGATGATTTCATAACTTAAGTTGTTGGTAGTAACTACTCTTTGAATCCATTCGGTTAATTCTGGCAGAGATTCTTCTTCGTTAAATAGTGGTATGACAATTGAAATATCCATTAGTACACAATTTACGCTTTCAAAATTAAATTATTATGAATTTGCAGCTGAATTATTTTTTTGACTTAGAAATCCGGCAGTAACAATTGATACTAGTACACCCAGTATCAGGAATTTTATCGTATTCAGCATCAGCATCATGGGCATAAATATACTTCTTAGTTTTTCTGCGTTTTCGTTAATCTCCATGGGGGTTTTGTTGCCCTGTTTTTGGAGTAATAAATTGTTTTCTTTGATACCATTTTCCAATATCTGAGGATTCAATTTTTGAAAGATATAGGTATAGAGAGTCATTAAAAGAGTTATGACAATAAAGGCTTTGAAGGCTTCTGAAAAATACTCTTTCAATCCAGCATAATCAGTTCTTATTTTATACGACATTAAAACCCATAATATGCCAGCTATATACAAACATAGAATCAAATATTGACTCTTACCATTATCAGGCAGATGAAATAAATAGAAGCAGATAATGGAAGTTAGGATAAGGATTACAGAAATGAAAATACCTTTCTTTGTAGCCGATAAATGAGTCATATTATTTTTCTGTTTTGGCAAATATCCATAAAATTTATTGACAGCAATCATTCAATCATTCAACAACCGTCATTTACTATTGTAATTGTTTAGAGTACTTTTACTTCAGTTAATGCTGATACAGTTCGATTGAAGTGGGAAGTAGATATAGTTTGTTTTAAAAGGCAGTAAACTACCCATCCGGAAAGCGAGATAAAAGGCGTTGAATCAATCAAGATAATTATCAGATTTATTAATTAGGTTGATACAGAATACCCGTTTTAAAAGACAATAACCTGTATCAATTGAAAAGAGGCAGAAAAATTAATTTTTATCT
>CAMCAY010000094.1 GCA_945872815.1 Chitinophaga pinensis | reverse complement strand
ATGAAATGGGAAAAAGTTTACAAGAAGGATTAGGAGAAGTGCAGGAAATGATAGATATCTGTGATTTTGCAGTTGGATTATCAAGACAATTACATGGTCTTACCATGCACAGTGAACGTCCAGGACACAGAATGTATGAACAATATCATCCACTGGGAGTTGTAGGCATTATTTCCGCATTCAATTTTCCTGTGGCAGTATGGAGCTGGAATAGCATGTTGGCTTGGGTTTGCGGAGATGTATCTATTTGGAAGCCAAGTGAAAAAACTCCATTGTGTGGTGTAGCTTGTCAAAAAATCATTCAAAACGTTTTCAAAAAAAATCAAGTTCCCGAAGGCGTAAGTTGCCTTATTACAGGAGGAAGAGAGGTAGGTGAATGGATGAGTAATGATACGAGAGTGCCTTTGGTATCTGCAACCGGAAGTACACGCATGGGAAAAGAAGTAGCCAAAGCTGTCGGAGAAAGATTAGGAAGAAGTTTACTGGAACTGGGAGGAAACAATGCCATCATAATTTCAAAGGAAGCTGATTTGAATATCGCCATGACTGCTGCAGTTTTTGGAGCAGTAGGTACTGCTGGTCAACGTTGCACCACTACAAGAAGACTTATCATTCATGAAAAAATATACAACAAATTCAAAGAGAAAATTGTACATGCATACAAGCAAATCAAAATAGGCAACCCCCTTAATGAGAAAAATCACGTGGGACCTTTGATTGATAAAGATGCTGTATCAATGTATTTGAATGCTATTGAAAAATGCAAGTTGGAAGGTGGAAAATTCATAGTAGAAGGTGGAGTTTTAAAAGGGAAAGAATATGAAAGCGGTTGCTATGTTAAACCATGTGTAGCAGAGGCAAAGAATTCGTTTGAGATTGTGCAGCATGAAACGTTTGCACCCATCCTCTATATCATGAAATACAAAACAATGGATGAAGCCATTGCTATGCAAAATGGTGTTCCACAGGGTCTTTCATCTTCAATCATAACCAATAATTTACAAGAGGCCGAAAGATTCCTTTCTCATAAAGGAAGTGATTGCGGTATTGCCAATGTAAATATTGGCACATCAGGCGCAGAGATTGGCGGGGCCTTCGGTGGAGAAAAAGAAACCGGTGGTGGTAGAGAAAGCGGAAGTGATGCATGGAAAGTGTATATGAGAAGGCAAACAAACACCATTAATTATACAGACAGATTGCCTTTAGCTCAGGGTATCAAATTTGATTTATAGTTTTTTACAAACATCATTTATTAAAGCATAATCTCTCATATTCAATTGTATTTTTCAAATTAAAAAAACAACATGCACAACTCTTACAAACTTTTACTGACGGGATTGTTTATTTGGACCGGCAGTATGGCACAAAGCACACCAGACAGTGTAAAAAAAGCACCAAATAACTGGTTTCAACTGGATAAAAATGAAACAGGATTTAACGGAATCAGTTTGGATAAAGCTTATGATTTCATTAAATCAAAAAAGCTTAAAAGCAAGCGTATAACCGTAGCCGTTATTGACAGCGGTATAGATACATTGCATGAAGACTTGAAGCCCAATCTATGGACAAACCCTAAAGAAATTCCAGGAAATGGCAAGGATGATGACAAAAACGGCTTTGTGGATGATGTTCACGGTTGGAATTTTTTAGGTGGAAAAGACGGCAGAAATGTTAAAGAGGACAGTTACGAAGGAGCGAGAGTATATCATAAATTAAAAGAAATCTGGGATGGAAAAGAAATTAATCCGGACAGTTTGAAGGCCGATCAGAAAAAATCATACGAAACATACTTAAGGGCAAAGGAAAAAGTAGTGGGCGATGTAAATGAAATGGAAGTTGGATTCATTAAAAATATGTATCCAGGTTTGAAGGCCGGAGATTCTATCTTAAGAATTGAAACAGGTAAAGAAGAATATAACGGAATTGATTTGCAAAATAATAATACAACAGACCCTAAAGCCAAAAAAACAAAAAGTTTTATTTTAGGTATTTGCAAAGCAAACAATAGTTACGATATCACTAATAAACAGCTTTTGGATGAATTTGAAGGTCAACTAAGAAAAGCTGAAGCGGCAACCACCGCACCTAAAAATTATCGTGGTGACATTGTAAAAGATGATGAAACCAATGTCAATGATCGATCTTACGGCAACAATGACATCATGGCCTCTACCCCATTTCATGGTACACATTGCTCAGGAATTATTGGAGCTGCAAGAGACAATAATCTTGGAATTAATGGTATAGCAGACAATGTTAGGATCATGATGTTGCGCGCTGTACCAGATGGAGATGAACATGATAAAGATATTGCCAATGCTATTAAATACGCTGTTGACAATGGAGCAAAAATAATCAGCATGAGTTTTGGTAAAGACTTCTCTCCCGAAAAAAGATGGGTGGATGATGCATTCAAATATGCAGAGAAAAAAGGAGTATTGTTAGTTCATGCTGCGGGCAATGATGCAAAAAACATTGATTCGGCAGATAACTTCCCTAGCGTGGTATTTGAAAACGGATCGGGTCGCGCAGGAAATGTAATAACCGTTGGGGCAAGCGGGGATGAAAAAAATGGTGGACTAACTGCTGGATTCAGCAATTACGGTAAAAAAGAAGTAGATATTTTCGCTCCCGGAGTAAGTATTTACTCAACTATACCTGGAGGAAATACTTATGGAAATGCCAGCGGAACAAGTATGGCTTGTCCTGTTGTCGCAGGAATTGCCTCATTGTTATTGGAGTATTATCCAGCCCTAACTGCAAAACAATTAAAAGAAATCATTGAAAAATCTGCAGTTCCAGCAAAAGAAGATGTTAATATTCCAGGTACTAAAACCAAAACAGCTTTATCGGAATTATCTAGAACAGGAGCATTTGCAAACGCTTTTGAAGCCATTAAAATGGCTGATGAAATCAGTAAAAAACAAGTAGTTCCTGTAAAAGCAAAAACACTTCCGAAAAAACCCATAAAATCAAAATAACTCTAATTAGCACTTAATAAAAAATCCCGAATTCTACTATTCGGGATTTTTTATTAAGTAACTTGCCTCGTCCTAAAAAAAGTTGATAGCAACTTATAGTATTTACTTCTTTTTAATTGACAATGTAGTCAAAAATAGTTGGTAAAATCTCATAGGATATAGATTAACAAAGGGTTTCAATCAATTAAATTGAAACCCTTTTCAATTTCTATATTATTAGTAAAAAAAATCATGCTGGGGATGTGGCAGTAAATCATCAATTAAA
>CAMCAY010000093.1 GCA_945872815.1 Chitinophaga pinensis | reverse complement strand
GAACTCCAATAGTCACTACTAGCAAAAACGCCACATCCGACCTTTTTTAAATTAACATAAACTGAATTTAATTCTTCTTTTGAAGGTAAATGCCAATCACTATATCCATTTAATATTAATTCATCACAGGCCGTTTTAGCAGCATTCCAATCCATTTCCCCTAAATCTGTGATTGCTGCAACTAAACCATGCCCATCTTTTTCATAAACAACAAATCCACCATGCTTAAATTGCGATGTAACTCCTCTTGGTTTAACTGTATAACCAGTCATTTTTTCAATTTGTGCAAGCGTTCTTTTATCCTGCCATGAAAATGTAGCTGCTTTTTCGCCTGTAGTTAAAAAATTAATGATTTTACTTTCGTTGTAATAGTTTCGACTTCTGCTATCAATCATCCCACTAGTTCTAATAACACGAGTACCACTAAAATTATGAATCTGACTATCACCATTACCATATGATTCATCCATTCCAGATTGCACCGTAAATAAACGAGTGTAAAATTCCCATTGACTTGTAAGCGTATTTAATGCATTTATACTGCCTTGTTTTCTTAAATAAAAAGTTTTAACAACTCCGTTGTAATTAATGTTAAAAGGAAAAACAGCTTTATTTAAACTTATATAGCTTGTAACTTCTTCAGACGAAAGACTTAATGCTGCTAATGTTTTAATACAGTAGTTTGCACAGAAATCAATATTTTTATTAGTAGTGGCTGTAACTTCTAACGGTATTTCCCAATTTTTATTTTCTGCGTCTAACGATTTAGGGTCGCTACTTTTAATTACATAATCAAAAGAAATCTGCATGGGCTCATGAAGCAATCCCACCATTTCACTAACTGCTTTTACTTCTCCTAATTCATTTAAAGATTGTTGTTTTATATTTATAGCAAACATGCCACCTTTAATTTCTATGGCAATACCCTTCGCTTCCACAAAACTGGTAAGCTTATCTACAGAGACCAACGCTTTTAGAGTTACCCCCCAACTGCCATCTGGAAATTGAGATTCATTCAGTATTGAAAAGGATTTTATATTTCCACTGGAAACAGATGCCATTTGGTCAGCCACCACTTGATCGTTGAACATTTCTGTTTTAGATGAAATGAAGGCACCAAAAGCCTGTTCTGTAGCACTTCGTAAAGCAGCTTGTTTCGCATCTTCTAGCGTTTTGCCGCTACCACTTACAGTAATTGCTACAGTTTTATCTGCATCCTGTGCAAAAACTATTTGTTGTATAAATACAAATAGAATAGTAATGATAATTGATTTCATATTTATTCTGTTATTTTTTTGCTTCTTATTTTAATTTCGCAACCTTAAATTCAGTAATTTTTTTTATTTCTTCAATATTTCTGACATCATTAAAGAAAAAATGCATTAATTGGGATCCTTCCCTTATTGTAGCAAATGATATAACAAGTCCTGATTTAAAACTAGAAAGCATTAGTTTTTTTAATGGGATAAAAGATTTAAAATTCTCTCTTGAAAAAATATCACAAGACTGCTCCTTACTTGGCCCATATTCGATAGAATACTTATTTAAATAGTTTCCGTCATAAGATTGTGTATATACTTTTTTATAATCAAAATTTGGTTTTTTCGAATCGTGCCTTGATCCACAAGAATTATTAAATAAACTTGGGGCACAAACACCACAAAAACCACCATCATTCCAGTTCTTTAATATAATCCTGAAATTTCTATCATCTAATCCTAAATTTACAGTCTCATCAGCGCGATAATAGCTTGATGTGTTATACTTTTCTAAGTCAAATTTTTCAACACCATTATCAATTTCAAAATTTACAATTGACTGACTCAAACTATATACGAAATCAATTATTAATTGAATACTATTTTGATTACGTAGATAATAGATTCCCTTATTATCAATAGATGCAAAAGTGATTGGAAAAGTAGGTTTATTTAACTTACTATAATTTGCAACTTCATCGATTGATAGAGAAATGTTTGTAATTGTTTTTGATAAAAAACTTGGAATTTGTAAAAAGTTTTTATTCGCTACAACATTAATTTGTAGTGGAATATTCCAATTTCCATTATTTGAAATTGGATCTTTTGTAAGAATATTGTAATCAAAAGAATTGTTGGCAACGTTTTTTAAAATTTCAATTATATTTTTTAACGCTATAAATTCATTCTTTTCGTACAATTCCTGCATCAAAATATTGGTAGCAAACAAGCCACCTTTAAACTCAGAGTTGATGCCTTTTGATTGACAGAACGTCGTCAACTTTGATAAGGATACAGTTGCATTCAATGTGCTTACATAAACATTATTGGGCAATAAAGTTTCATTAACAACATCAAACTTCTGAATATTTCCATTGGCTACCGAAACAATTTCATCTTTGACTAAATTATCATTTAGAATTTCGTTCTTAGATGAAATGAAAGTGCCAAATGCCTGTTCTATTGCACCTCTCAATGCTTTTTGACGTGCTTCATCTTGTGTTGCACCTTGGCCCGATACAACAAGCGTTACAGTTTTATCTTCTTGTGAAAAAACAATTTGTTGAGAAAATACAAATAGAATAGTAATGATAATTGATTTTAAAATTGTTTTCATATTTTTTATGTTATTTATTTTGTATCTTTTTTTAATTCTCTGATGTAAATAAAAATCATTCTAAGACTATCTGCATTATCAAAATTCGATAATAATTCAAGGCCTTGTGAGAAACCAACTGAACTTTGTTTTATCTGTTCAACCGTTTCGACAATAGTTTTTATATTATTTGCTGAGTCCTTGGATTCTTTTGTTGTGATTATCAAATCCATTGAAATTGTTGCTCCATTCAAAAAGGTACTAGCTTGAGATTGCGCCTTAACTTGTGCAACACGATTCATTATTGATTCATTTGTATATTTTACCTTTTCTAGGCTAATAACTGAAATAAGGTATTGGTGGTCGTAATCATCAACTATTTTTACTCCTTCAAAAGGTTTGGCAGTGTACATGCGTTTGATGAAATTTGTCATTGAAGTTTTATCTTCGTTGAATGATTGGGCGTAAGTCCCCAAAGTAATGTTTATTAGTAAAAAAGAGAGTAAATATTTATTCATTATAAAATTTCGATTTCCAGTTATTAACAATTTTGTATCGACCCCTTAATTTTTGGACAAAACGGGGTTAAAATTTGAGACAATATCGGATATTTTTTTAGTTTTATAGGGTCCGGATATAAGGTCATTTTCGCGGAGGTACTGTTCCGGGGATTTTCTACCCAGTGCGCCATGCTTTC
>CAMCAY010000092.1 GCA_945872815.1 Chitinophaga pinensis | reverse complement strand
CAATTTAGCTATGGATTTTTTAAACGTGTTGACCCAGCTAGACAATTCATCAGCTACTAACACAACCGGATAATCGGTTCCAAACATTAGTCGATCAGGACCAAATACCTCTAGAGATATATCAATGATATCCAAAATGTCTGTTTCATTCCATTTAAACCATTCGGCTTCTGTAATTAATCCGGAAATTTTAGCGGATACGTTTTCTAATTCTTTGAACTTTACAATGTCCTTTTTCCATTCAGCAATATCTCCCGTTTTAATAGGTGGTTTAGCCAAATGATCTAACACAATCCTCTGATTTGAATTTTTCTTGCAAAAATCTATGCCTGAGTTTAATTGGTTTGGATAAATAAGTAAATCATATGCAAAATCAAAGGTTTCCAATAATTGAATTCCCTTAGAAAAGTCGGGTCTTGATAAAAAATTAGGATCGGTTTCAGATTGAACTACATGACGAAAACCAACAATCTGTTCAAATTGTGAAAAATAAGTTAATCGACTTTCAATATCTTTAGCTTGTAAATCGACCCAACCCACTACCCCTTTTATGAAATCAGATTGTTCGGCTAATGAAATTAGAAAAAATGTTTCTTCTTCAGATGAATCGGCTTGCACAGCAATGCAACCACTAATTTCGTTGTTGGCAAATAACTCAACGGAATCACCGGGATAAAAATTTTTGCGAATTCTTCCCATATCTTCGGTAATCCAAACATCTCTGTTTGCATTATAATTCCAAAAATGTTGATGTGAATCAATCATCAAGAATAAGCAACTAAATTTTGTTTTTGTTCACCTAGTCCATCCATTCCTAATGCAACACAATCGCCAGGTTGCAGAAAAACGGGTGGCTTTAAACCAAGTCCAACACCATGTGGAGTACCTGTGCTTATGACATCACCTGGTAGCAAAGTCATAAATTGTGAAATATATGAAACTACTTGGGGTACATTAAATATCAACTGATTGGTATTACTGACTTGAAATCTCTTGCCATTAACATCAAGCCACATATTCAAATCATGTACATCTTTAATTTCATCTTTGGTAGCCAAGAATGGTCCTAAGGGAGCAAATGTATCACAACCTTTACCTTTTGACCAATTCCCTCCTCTTTCTAATTGAAACTCTCTTTCTGAATAATCATTATGCAAACAATATCCTGCAACATAATCATAAGCATCTTTTTCAGATACATATTGAGCTTTTTTACCAATCACTATGGCTAATTCAACCTCCCAATCTGTCTTATTAGAATTTTTAGGTATTACAACGTCATCAAATGGCCCATTTAATGCAGTTGTACTTTTAAAAAATAAAATAGGTTCTTTTGGTATTTCTGCGCCGGTCTCCTTTGCGTGATCTATATAATTTAAACCAACACATATAATTTTTGATGGTCGAGCCACGCAAGATCCAATCCTTACAGGATTATGTATTTCTTTTAAATCATTATTTGATACAATATTCTCTAAACTTCGGATGCCATCATTTTCAAAAAATGATTCATTAAAGTCATGTATATAATCTGAAACATCAAAGTACTTATCATTGATTAATACTGCGGGCTTTTCATTATTAAGCTTTCCTATTCTAACTAATTTCATTTTTTTTATTTTAGGTCTTTTAAAACGTCCCACATAACTTCAGCTAAGAAAACATTTCCAGCTTCATTTAAGTGTACTCTATCTGATGTTAATATGCCCAAAGCTTTATTCTCGGCATTAAATTTTGTTTCATAATCTAAAAATGCTCTCCGCAAATCAATCAATTTACAATGTTCATCTAATGCTATTTTTCTTATAACCGTAGAAAAATAATTCAGATCCCCATCGTTCTCATTGGTAGCATCATACTTTTCACCAATCAAAGTAGGAGTACAAATAACTACTTGACTACCAGATCGTTGAATCCTTTGTATTAAAGCATGATAAAACTTTTCAAATTTATCATAATCGGTTCCTGTTCTAGAGGATGTCTTATGCCATACATCATTGATTCCAATATAGATTACAACAATATTAGGTTTCTTAGCAATCACATCTTCTTCATGACGCAAGTATAAATCATAAATTTTGTTGCCTCCAATTCCAGCTCCGATCAATTCATATTTTCCTGATAGTCCTTTCGAAGAAAGCATTTCAGCCATTTTAGATATATAGCCGGTTTTTCCGATACCTGCTTGCGTAATAGAATCACCAAAAAATAAAATTTTAATCGGATTATCAGCTTTGAATGAAAACAAAGTTGACACGAACAGTAAGGAAAAAATTAGTTTTGTTTTCATAATATTTAATTATTTAAGTGTAAAAATCCACCATCCAAAGGATAGTCGCAACCTGTAGCAAAAGATGCTTCGTCTGAGCATAAATACAAGGCCAAATGAGCTATCTCGATTGGTTTAGCCATCCTTCCAATGGGTTGAGATGCTGATAGCTTTTTAAACATCTCATCTTGATTATTTGGATAATTCTTCGCAATAAATCCATCCACAAAAGGCGTATGAACTCTTGCAGGAGAAATACAATTGCATCTAATCCCTTTTGAAATATAATCTTTGGCGATGGACTGGGTCATGGATTTAATAGCTCCTTTAGTCATCGAATATCCAAATCGGTCAGGAATCCCAACAGATGAAGCTACAGATGCCATATTTAATATAACGCCGGACTGATGAGAAACCATGTTCGGAATAACAGCTTTGATACAATTGAATGCACCTTTTACATTGACATCAAAGATTTTCTGAAAGTCCTCTGAACTTGTATTTTCTACGTTTCCAATTTGGGCTATCCCTGCATTATTAATTAAAATATCAATTTTTTCTAATGAATTTATTTCATCTAAAACTAAAGTTTCATTGGTAATATCCACCGGATGAAAATTGGAACTTATATTGAATTGTTTTACTTCGGATATAGTTTCATCACTTAATGGACTTTGTAGATCAAAAATATGAACTTCAGCACCTTGTTGTGCAAATAATATCGAAATAGCTCTTCCGATACCAGAACTGCCTCCTGTGATAATAACCACTTTATTTTTTAATGAAAAAATCATACCATTATATTATAATTTAACGCCTCTTCTCCAAAACATAAAATCATCCTGACCTAAGTCCATTGCTTTAGTATTAATTTCCCCTGAGGCTAATTTAATGATGTAATTTAAAACCTCTTCTCCTATTTCTTCTACGGATTTATCACCCGAAATGATGGGTCCACAATCTATATCAATTATTTCAGGCAACTTTTCTGCCAACCTTGTATTGGTTGATAATTTGACCATTGGGCAAATAGGATTACCTGTCGGAGTTCCTAAACCTGTAGTAAATAATTGAATAGTAGCACCAGCACCAGCCATACC
>CAMCAY010000091.1 GCA_945872815.1 Chitinophaga pinensis | reverse complement strand
AAAAAACTAAAAAAGCCTGATTAGTTTGGTCCAGACCGACGAGGGGTATATCTTAATTATTGTAAATCGTCAAGGTGTTGATAATGAGTGTTTTTTTTGAAAAATTAGGCATTGCATTACTAGATGGGTTAGGTGATAAGATTCAATCGTCAAGTTGGTTGTTGAAATAGAATATATGAAAGTAGGAATTACCTTTAGTGCTTTTGATTTACTACATGCCGGTCATGTAAAAATGCTGGAAGAAGCCAAGCGACAATGCGAATACTTAATCTGTGGCTTACAAACGGACCCAACGATTGACCGCCCTGAAAAAAACAAACCTGTTCAAACAGTGGTGGAGCGTTACATTCAATTGAAAGCCTGCAAACACGTAGATTAAATTGTACCTTATGCCACGGAACAAGATTTAGAAGATATATTACGAGCTTTTAAAATTGATGTGCGTATTGTAGGTGAGGAGTACAAAGACAAAAACTTTACCGGAAGAAAATATTGCGATGAAAACGGAATTGAATTATATTTCAACAAGCGCAACCACAGATTTTCTAGTAGTGGGTTGAGAAAAGAAATTTTAAATAAAAAAGAAAAATAATAATGAAAATAGTTGTTGTAGGTACAGGTTATGTAGGCTTAGTTACCGGTACTTGTTTTGCTGAAGTTGGCATAGATGTAATTTGTGTGGATATTGACCAGAAAAAGATTGAAAATTTAAACAATGGAATCATCCCCATTTTTGAACCCGGTTTAGAAAATTTGGTAACTAAAAATGTTGCAAATGGGAGATTACAGTTTTCCACCTCTTTAGCCGAAAGTATTAAAGGTGCTGATGTCGCATTTATTGCTGTAGGCACCCCTCCCGGAGAAGATGGAAGTGCAGATTTAAAATACGTTATTGGTGTAGCACAAGAAATTGGTCAGCACATGAACAGTTATGGGGTAATTGTTACCAAAAGTACAGTTCCAGTAGGAACCGCTGAAAAAGTTCAATCGGCGATACAACAAGAATTAGAAAAACGACAATTGGATATTGCATTTGATGTGGCCTCTAATCCGGAATTCTTGAAAGAAGGAGCTGCAATAGATGATTTCTTAAAACCTGATCGTATTGTAGTAGGAGTTTCGTCTGCGAAAGCAGAAGAGGTAATGCGAAAGTTATACAAGCCTTTCTTATTAAATGGCCATCCAATAATTTTTATGGATGTTCCTAGTGCTGAGATGACTAAATATGCGGCCAATAGTATGTTGGCTACAAAAATTAGTTTTATGAATGATATCGCTAATTTATGTGAAATTGTAGGAGCAGATGTCAATATGGTTCGTAAAGGAATAGGAAGTGATGCAAGGATTGGCAATAAATTTATTTATCCCGGTATAGGATATGGAGGTTCTTGTTTCCCAAAAGATGTGAAAGCACTAATAAAAACCGCAGCGGCGAATGGCTACCAAATGCAAATTTTGCAAGCAGTTGAAGCAGTAAATGAGAAACAAAAATCGATTTTATTTGAAAAATTGATGAATCGTTTTCAAGGAAATATTTCAGGAAAAACTTTTGCTATTTGGGGATTATCCTTTAAGCCCAATACCGATGATATGCGAGAAGCACCATCATTGGTTATTATTGATAAAATTTTAAATGCAGGAGGTAAGGTAAAAGCTTATGATCCAATTGCTATGACAGAGACCCAACATAGTATTGGAGACATAATTGAATACTCTAAAACTGAATATGACGCTCTAGAAAATGCGGATGCCTTATTAATAGTGACGGAATGGTCTGATTTTAGAGCTCCAAATTTTGAAAAAATTAAAAAGGTATTACTTAATCCTATAGTATTTGATGGTAGAAATATTTACGACACCAAAGAATTGAATGAATTGGGATTTGAGTATTATGGTATTGGTACAAAATAATAAAATGAGTAAAAGAATATTAATTACGGGAGCAGCGGGGTTTTTAGGATCTCATTTATGTGATCGCTTTATTGCAGAAGGATATCAAGTGGTAGGAATGGATAATTTGATTACTGGAGATATTAAAAATATTGCACATCTTTTCCCATTACAACAATTTGAGTTTTATAATCATGATGTGTCTAATTATGTTCATGTGAGTGGACAATTGGATTATATTTTGCACTTTGCTTCTCCAGCTAGTCCGATTGACTATCTAAAAATCCCTATTCAAACATTAAAAGTTGGTTCTCTTGGAACACACAATCTACTTGGTTTAGCTAAAGAAAAGAATGCTCGATTTTTGATAGCTTCTACTTCTGAAGTATATGGAGATCCTACAGTTCATCCACAACCTGAGGAATATTGGGGTAATGTAAATCCAGTTGGACCAAGAAGTGTCTATGATGAAGCAAAACGTTTTCAAGAGGCGATAACAATGGCATATCATACTTTCCATGGCTTAGAAACACGAATTGTTAGAATATTTAATACCTATGGCCCTAGGATGCGATTAAATGATGGAAGAGTCTTGCCTGCCTTTATTGGTCAGGCTTTACGGGGTGAAGACTTAACTATTTTTGGAGATGGAACCCAAACTCGCTCTTTTTGTTATGTTGATGATTTAGTCGAGGGAATTTATAGATTACTGTTGTCGGATTATGTATATCCAGTAAATATTGGAAACCCTAACGAGATTACTATGAATGATTTTGCAAAAGAAATTATCAAACTTACAGGAACAAATCAAAAAATTGTTTATTTACCACTACCACAAGATGATCCCAAACAAAGACAGCCAGATATAACTAAAGCCCAAGAAATATTAGATTGGTTCCCACTGATAGATAGAAAGGAAGGATTAAAAATCACTTATGATTATTTTAAAAATTTTTCACTAGAAGAGTTGGAAAAAAATAAAAACAATAAAGAATTCAATTAAATTAAATGAATATTCTTAAACTAATTGGTCGAGATATAGAAATATTTATCAAAGATATTTCAAACAAAGAGCAAGAACTAACTAAAATTGTAAGTGAATCTTCTTTTCTAGTAATTGGAGGGGCAGGTTCAATTGGTCAAGCAGTTACTAAGGAAATTTTTAGACGAAATCCATTAAAACTCCATGTTATTGATATTAGTGAAAACAATATGGTGGAATTAGTTCGTGATTTACGAAGTTCATTTGGTTATATTGATGGTGATTTTCAAACTTTCGCCTTAGATATTGGGTCTATTGAATACGATGCTTTTATTGAATCGGATGGGAAATACGATTATGTTTTAAACCTTTCGGCATTAAAGCATGTTAGAAGTGAGAAAGACCCATTTACATTGATGCGAATGATTGATGTGAATGTTTTTAATACGGAGAAAACAGTTTTACAAGCTATTGAAAAAGGAACAAAAAAATATTTTTGCGTTTCTACTGATAAAGCTGCTAATCCTGTCAATATGATGGGGGCTTCTAAACGTATTATGGAAATGTACTTAATGAATCTGAGTCAAAAAATCACAATTTCGACTGCTCGTTTTGCAAATGTTGCTTTTTCAGACGGTTCATTATTACACGGTTTTAATCAACGTATTCAAAAAAGACAGCCTATTGTAGCACCAAATGATATTAAACGTTATTTCGTAACGCCCAAAGAATCAGGTGAATTATGTTTGATGTCGTGTATATTTGGTGAAAACAGAGATGTTTTTTTTCCAAAATTAAATCAAGATCTTCACTTAATTACTTTTGCGGATATTGCAAGTAAATATTTGAAGGAGTTGGGTTATACACCTTATTTATGTAAATCAGAAGACGAAGCAAGACAAA
>CAMCAY010000090.1 GCA_945872815.1 Chitinophaga pinensis | reverse complement strand
GCAGCTCATCGCCTGTCTTGAACTGCTTTAAAAATTCGTCTGATAGTAGGTCTTCCTTTTTCATAACGTGTGTTTGGTTTAAAGTTAAAAAAATTGTTGGGGTTTAAACCCCAACAATTAATAACTTACACACTTCATAAGATAGTCCCGATATTAACAACTGGTTTACCATTCAATCAGATATATCATCTTCCAAGGGCCTTTAATTTCAAAGGTTTGACCATGATTATCCAATGAAACCGGCTTGGAAATTCTAATAACCACATTTTTATTTGAAGTATTTAGCAATAGTTTTTGAAATGGCTGAGCATATAACTTTACCTCCCCAAGTATTTGTGTATTTTCAATAAATGTATGTTTAGCATTCTCGCTGTAAGATAATGTAAACGAATTACCAATCCCGTCTCCGTCTTCATCAAACCATTCATAGTGTCTGTAAATAGGGTATTTATCCGCTGGGTAAGCTAGATTAACATAACTCGTTGTAAGATCAACAGTGATTTTTTTTGGGCGAATATTCTTAGTAAATGGAATAACAATTTCTCCATTGCTACTGATTGATTTTTCTTCAATTATCCCTTCAATATTTTCAGGCTTAATGATTGTTGGTATTCTGATTAAAGCTTTGTGAGCAAATACTTCCATTAGATCAAATACAGTGTCTGATTGAATATTTAGAAAATAATAACCTTCTGACCATATTACAGAATCTATGTTTCCCAATACATGCATTCCTTTTCCAATCAAAATTTCCAAAACAGTATCACCTTTGAACTGTATTTGCTGTTTTTCAATATAAACAGGTTTTTCGCATGCATGATCAGTATATACTCCTATATTAATTCTATACGTAGAATGCTTTGGTAAATTACTTTCTACATTATTAATTACCCATTGATATGCTATAGGCTGAGCATTTGATTCTAGTATAAAAAACAACATCAACGAAAAAAGAAAAAAAGTCAATTTACCCGACATTCAATTAATATTAGTGATAATGAAACCTCAAAAAATAGTGCAAATCCGCAAAATGATTTCAACTTCTGGAATAAAAATAAAAAAAGCCGTTCGAAAATGAACGGCTTATGAATAAAATAAAATAATTTCTACACTTTAAAGTGAGCGAAAGCCTTGTTTGCTTCAGCCATACGATGTGTGTCTTCTTTCTTTTTGAAAGCAGCCCCTTCACCTTTACTTGCAGCAACAATTTCATTAGCCAATTTATCTGCCATGCTACGACCATTTCTGTCGCGACTGTAACGCACCATCCATTTGATGCTTAAAGATATTTTTCTATCCGGACGAACTTCTGATGGTATCTGGAATGTAGCACCGCCAATACGACGACTTCTTACCTCTACACCTGGAGTGATGTTATTCAAAGCTTTCTTCCATACTTCGTATCCATCTTCTCCGGTGATTTTAGCCACCTTTTCCAATGAATCATAAAAAATATTGAAGGCTCCACTCTTTTTACCTTCCCACATAAGATTGTTAACAAATCTGGTAACCAATTTGTCATTAAACTTTGGATCTGGAGCTAATGGTATTTTTTTCGGTTGTGATTTACGCATTGTTTACTTTTTTCGTCAAAGACTGATCTTGAAATTTATTAAAAATTATTTTTTAGCTTTTTCTTTCTTTGTACCATACTTACTACGGCTCTGCTTACGATCTTTTACGCCGGCAGTATCTAAGCTACCACGAACGATATGATAACGAACTCCGGGTAAATCTTTCACCCTTCCACCACGAATAAGAACAATGGAGTGCTCTTGCAAGTTGTGTCCTTCACCAGGAATGTAGGCGATAACCTCAATTTTGTTGGTCAAACGAACTTTTGCAACTTTACGCAAAGCTGAATTTGGCTTTTTAGGAGTAGTCGTGTACACTCTAGTACATACACCACGACGTTGCGGACAACTATCCAAAGCTCTTGATTTGCTCTTAGACTTAATGATTTCTCTTCCTTTTCTAACTAACTGTTGTATTGTAGGCATTTATGAACCTTTTTAATTTTGGACGGCAAAGGTAACGAAATTCGTTTAAAAACGAAAAAAATATGTCGTAAAAAATAAATTTTATTACAATTACCTAATGAACTATTATATTTTATTGATTATCAATCAATTCAACTTGCTAAAAAGCTATACTTTAAGCATCCAATTGTGATCATCCGGAATAAGTCCGTATCGAATTTTATTCAATCTATCTTTTACTTCAGGTGCTGTTTGCCAACTATCTACATCAAATTCAATAACATAATCCTTGTATCTCAATTCCTTGATTAACGATATCGTTGCAGCGGTTCCGGTACCAAAAACTTCCCTCAAAATACCCGCTTTATGTGCTTCTATAATTTCATCCACAGACAACATTCTTTCTTCCACCTTCAATCCCAATTCTTTCAACATCACCATAACACTGTCTCTTGTTACGCCCGCCAGTATGGTTCCGGCTCCCAAATCAGGTGTCACTGCTGTATTGCCGATGATAAAAAAAACATTCATAGTTCCGCACTCTTGCAC
Organism: Chitinophaga pinensis; assembly: GCA_945872815.1. Taxonomy (GTDB): domain Bacteria; phylum Bacteroidota; class Bacteroidia; order Chitinophagales; family Chitinophagaceae; genus Ferruginibacter; species Ferruginibacter pinensis_C. Next base: position 1,444 of record CAMCAY010000090.1, on the reverse strand, counting down.
GTATTTGTGTTCAAAAGCATCCGTCCACAAAACTTGGTCATACCCTTTTTTCTTTGCCTGAGCAGTAGCAAACATAGCAGCTCCATAGTTTCCTGCAGCTTTAGCATATCCAACACCACCGGGCACCGCTCTTACATATTGCTCTTCAACATAAATTCGCATTGGTGTATTGTAATATGGTCCAGTAGGACTTAAAATAATCATGAACTTGTACTTATCTGCGGGCTTTACACCAATCAATTCATCACAGCTAAACATAAACGGCCTTATGTACAATGAATGATCCTCCTGATTAGGTATCCAATCCTTATCCAATTGAATAAGTGTTTTCAATCCGTCCATAAATATTTCCTCGGGAACAGTAGGCATCTGCATTCTTTCTGCTGAAATATTGAACCTTTTAAAATTATCATACGGTCGAAAAACAAATGGTTGACCTGCAGGATTTTTATATGCCTTTATTCCTTCAAAAATCGCCTGGCCATAGTGCAATGCAGCAATAGAAGGAGCCATCATCATGGACTGATATGGCTTTATCTCTACATTTTTCCACTCTCCATCTTCGTAATCTGCCACCAGCATGTGATCTGTAAAGTATTTACCAAAGGGGATATTTACCAAATTGGTTTCTTCTAATCTGCTGTGGGTTGTTTTTGTAATATTAATATCAGAAACTGCAAGCATAATCATTAATTTTACCACAAAGAAACAAAAAAATAGTGCCTGCAAAATCCGATTTTATGAGTTTAGACAATTTTCAAATTACTCCAAGAATGGTATGTGAAATGTATAAAGATTCTTTAGTAGTGTTAGATGACAGACAAATTATAACTGATTCTTTAAAATCCGAAGACATCCAATTTTTAGGGGGCAACGAAAAAAACATCTCAATATTCGTTAATGACCCTGAATCAATATACCTAAATGAAACAAATTTGCAATTTCTTACAAAAATATTAACCCAATGCAATCTCACGCTTGCAGACGTTTCTATCATCAATACTGCTAATATTCCGGGTATTGGTTTCCATGATGTTTCCAAAAAACTAAAACCCTCTCAAGTGATTGGTTTCGGAATGAATCATAACAATCTCGCATTTCCGGTATCAATCAAAAATTATGAAGTCTTAATAAATGAAGAAACATACTTTTTGTTCGCTAGCGACCTTCATCTAATGAAAGATGACAAAGTGGAAAAGAAAGAACTTTGGATGTGTTTAAAGAAAATGTTTTCAATACAATAGAATCTGTAAAATGAACCAGCTGATATTTGCTACCAACAATCAAAATAAAGTTGCAGAAATAACAAAACTACTCAATGGTAGTTTTGAAATAAAGTGTTTGAAGGATGCGGGAATTTTAATTGATATCCCCGAACCGCATGATACACTTGAAGAAAATGCAACAGAAAAATCAACCACCATTTATACTCTTACCAATCAGG
>CAMCAY010000089.1 GCA_945872815.1 Chitinophaga pinensis | reverse complement strand
GAGGTCCTAAATATTAATAAAACTCTAGGTTCTGGAAGCTATCAGTTACAAGATGTTATAATACAAAACACGGGGAGTAGAGAAAAAGAAACTGCTTTACTGCTCGAACAGAAAAACGCAGTTGAAATTAAACAAAGTATCGGAGCTCAGGAAATGTCACGTAAAGGAGTTAGTGATGTTGCTGCTGCTGTTACAAAAACCACTGGAATAACTAAACAAGAAGGTTCAGGAAATATATTCGTAAGAGGTTTGGGAGACAGATACAATTCGACCACAATGAATGGTTTGCCATTACCTTCAAATAATCCGTCAAGGAAAAACATAAAACTAGACATTTTTACTACAGATATTGTTGAATCTATTGGTATTGATAAGACTTTTAACTATAAGAATTTTGGTGATTTTGCTGGAGCTAATATTGATATTGTTTCGAAAAATTATAAAGGAAAAGGAATGTTAGAGGTTGGATTTGATGTTGGTTTAAACAGCTTAGCCGTAATTCAAAATGATTTTTACCTTCAAGATGGACCAAATTTCACAGGATTCACGAATAACAGCTATCCTTCAGACCCGTTTTCATCATATAGCTTTGATACTAGTTGGAATAAAAGCAAGCATAAACCTGTAAATAATTCCATCTTTATTAGAGGTGGAAAATCATATAATGTTGGCGAAAATGGAAAGCTTGGGTTTTTCGCTAATGCTGCCTTTGAAAATGAATATGCTTTTAGAGAAGGAATTTCAAATGGTTCTATTAATGTGCAAGGAATTCCTAGAAGAAGTTTCAGATTCGAATCATTCAACTACAATACCAATACTACTTTGATGGGTAATATTAATTACAAAATCAACTCTAAAAATAATATAAGATTTAACACCATGTTAATCAATTCTAGTTCTCAAAAACATGATGAATACATAGGGGTTATAGATATTTTTGATGCCGCAACTGAAGGTGGTGGTTTTGTGAGAAGATCAAATTTTGACAGAACTACATTAAATGTAAATCAATTGTTGGGGGACCATAAACTAACTGATAAAATAAACTTCAATTGGGGTGTTTCATATAACATTGTTGACAATATTGTTCCCGATAGAATGTTCAACACTTTTATTCCTGTTAACAATAATAATATTTCCGTTTTACAAGTTTCTGACAACAACAGCTCCGAAAATCATAGATTTTATCAAGAGTTGCATGATGATGAATTGGCCGCAAATTTTGCTGTTGATTACAAATTCAAAAAAAATGCCGAAGGAGAATACAAAGGAAAAGTGACTCTAGGATATAGCGGCCGTTTTAAAACCATCGGATTTGAAGCAGTTCAATTGAACTTTAATGTCAATCAATCTATTACTCAACCTATTATTGATTTAAATAACATTGATGGTTATTTTAATCAAAACAGTATTGATATTGGTTACTTCAATGTTACCTCTTTTAACGGTGGTTTAACACCTCAAACTTATGATGGCGAGCAAAATATTCACGCTGGTTTTGGTGCTATTGAATACCAATTTTCTCCTAAATTGACGGTTATTGTAGGCACAAGATTAGAATCTATTTATCAATCTCTTGAATGGTATACTAATTTAAGCCCAAACGGAGAAAGCACTTATGAAAAAGTTGAAGTAATGCCAAATACTTCTATCAAATATGCATTAAATGACAAGCAAAATTTAAAATTTGCAGCAAGTAAAACTTATACTTTACCGCAGTTTAAAGAAAGAGCACCTTTTCAATTTGAAGATGCAACAGAAGTATTTTTTGGAAATCCGGATTTATATGCTTCAACAGATTTTAACGCCGATTTAAAATGGGAACTTTTTCCAAAAACAAATGAGCTAATTTCGGTAACCGCTTTCGGAAAATACATTCAAAACCCAATCAATGAAGTAACCGTTGCTTCTGCTACAAATGATATTTCCTATGTGAACACGGGAGAGAAAGCTATCGCAATTGGGGGTGAATTTGAAATCAAAAAAGTGATTTTTGAAGTTGATTCGGATAATAAAGAGTCATTGACTGCAGGATTCAATGCTTCATATATGTATAATAATCAAGATTTTAATAGTGATAAAGTTATTGATGAAACTGACTTGAATGTTTTCTTTACAGAAAAGGAAGGAAAACTTACAGGTGCATCTGATTTATTATTGAATGGTGATGTTAGCTATTTTAAAGCATTTTCAAATAAAAGAGATTTTCTTGCGACAGTTACTTACAATTATTTTTCTGATAGGGTTTATGCGATTGGAACAAATGCTAGAGGAAGCATTGTTGACAAAGCAGTTGGAACTTTAGACTTAATATTAAAATCTAATGTAAGTGAAAAAATTACCTTAGGATTATCTGTAAAAAACATATTAGACCCAAAAGTTGAAAGAATTCAAGAAACTCAGGATGTTATTGTTGAAAGCTACAAAAAAGGAATCAACATCAAATTCTCAGTAAACTATAAGTTCTAAACTTAACACTAGAATAACATTGTTAACAATGATTTAATGATTTGATAATTATTACAAAATCATTTGTAAAAATATAGCAGCTAAATTTGCTTAAAAATTTAATAAAAATAAAACAACAACAACAATGAAAAAATTAATTTTATCTGTGCTAGCATTGGCAGCATTATCAATCACTTCATGTAGTAGCGATGATTCTAATGGAGGTTCTGGCGGAATTGTAATTAATTAAAACGACTTTAAAGGGACTTTAGAAAGTGGCGAAGAAGCAACTTTAGATCCTTCTAAAGTATATTTATTAAACGGTCCATTTATTGTAAAAGATGGTGCTAAATTAACTATTCCTGCAGGAACGGTAATCAAAGCTACCGAAGTTTTAACAGGAGATACAAATGGCGTTAGATATATTGCCGTGGCTCAAGGAGGAAAGATTTTCATTAATGGTACAGCTTCTAATCCAGTTGTAATGACAACTAACAAAGCTGTTCCAACATCGGGTTCATGGGGTGGATTAGTGATTTGTGGAAAGGCAAATACTAACAAAGGTGGTTCTACAGGACAAACTGCTTCTGCTGAAGTTTCTGAATTAACTTATGGAGGAACTGTTTCAAATGACAATTCTGGAGTTATCAGATATTTAAGAATAGAGTATTCAGGGTTTGCCTATAATTCAACAAAAGAATTTAATGGCCTATCTCTTTTTGGAGTTGGTTCAGGGACAACAGTTGAATACGTTCAAGCATATAAAAATGGGGATGATGGAATTGAATTTTTTGGTGGAACTGTAAACGGAAAATATTTAATCTCTTTAGATAGTGAAGATGATTCAATTGATTTCGCAGATGGTTGGGCTGGAACTGGCGAATTTTGGTATATCAAAAATACTGCAAAAGCTGGTATTGAAGGATCAAATAATGGAGATAATGGCGCTGCAACTCCAGTCACTAATGCCACTTTAAAAAACATTTCTATTGTAAAAGGAACTGGAATAGGGTCTGAACAAGCAATGTACATTAAAGAAGGTGGAGGAAAATGGAACTGCCAAAACATTTATGTTAATGGCTTTGCAAAAGGAATCAAAATATCTCAAACAGATGCTCCGGCTAATTCTAACGTTACTGATGGTTTTGTAACATTCAATCCAATCCAATTTGTGGATACTCCAATAGTATCAGAATACAATGGAACTAATACAACTTATTTTACTCAAGGAAATAACACTGGTGCCGGAAATAGTGCATTAACACCATCATGGGCAACTGGTTGGACAACTGGTTTATAATAAATCCTATTAAAATTGTTAAAATATCCTGAAAAACTCGGGATATTTTTTTTGGTATGCTATTTGAAATGTTTTTTATATATTTGTAATATTATTTTATGATTATGGCTAAAAAATTAATTTTATCAACTTTATTTTTCTTTTTGTTTTCATTCGTGTGTTTAGCACAAGATATAAAACAACAAGGGGAATCACTTGGTTTTTATCCAAATCCAGTTTTAAATGGTAAAATTTACATCACTTCAAAAACT
>CAMCAY010000088.1 GCA_945872815.1 Chitinophaga pinensis | reverse complement strand
ACACGAACCACAACAACACAAGCAGAATCTGGAACCACAACCACATTTTCTCCCCTAACAGCGTTTTTTTCAACAAGGCTTTTCAAAATTACAGCAGGATTTTTACATTAAAAATGCCCCGAAAATCATTCCAATCTTTAGGTAACATTTATTTTTGGACAGCCACCATTCATCAATGGAAATATCTTCTTTTAAATGATGAAATGAAAAATATTATTATCAACTCACTAAAATATTTAACGAAAAAAAAACTAATTAAGGTTTATGCTTTTGTGATAATGCCAAATCACATTCATGTGATTTGGAAGCAATGCAAAATGAATGGAAAAGAAAAACCTAATGCTAGTTTTTTGAAATTTACTGCTCATGAATTTTTGAAAAAAATGAAGCAACAAAAGATTGCAAAACAATACGAAGTTAATAGGAGTAATAAACGACATTCGATCTGGAAAAGAGACTCTCTAGCAATTGAATTATACACTAAAAAAGTTATGATTCAGAAGCTACGTTACATTCATAAAAATCCAATTGCAGGAAAATGGATGCTGTCTAAAAATGAAATAAGTTACAAGTACTCATCTGCTTTATTTTATGAAACGGGTGAGGATGAATTTGGGATACTAAATGACTTATTTAATGAATTTTAAATGCCATGGTTCGTGTCGACACGAACCATGGCATTTAGACACGAACCTTAACTCAAAACCACAACACATCATTTCACCAACTCCTTCTTGTATTTTGTATATAATACTATAAACAACAATGGAAATAAATAGCCGATTAACAAGTATCCTTTAAAAGCCAACGCTCCAATAAAAATTGCCATCGATACAATAGGCAACAACTCCCCTATCAACCAAAATGTATACCCTTGCAATTTCAATTTTCTCATTTCAATAGCACCAACTAAACACAATATTGCACCTATCAAACTAGTTATCATTACAGGAATACGGTTTTGAAGCATCAAATCTGCCAATTTTAAAGAATCTTCATTTATCATCCATTTTACAAATGCAGGTGCCTTGTCAATAGCACCATTGTCTAACATATTTTTTATTTCTTCATAATTAGCTTTTGCCTTGAAGTAATTTGAAACAGATGAAAATAATCCCAATATATTACCAATAATTGACAACATTGTAATAATTTTTAATGCTTTTGAGGGTTGGTGGTTAGTTTCGGGAGTATTTGAAAAGAATGGATCTGTATTCATATATAAAGGTTCAAGGTTTAAGGTTTAAGGGTTAAGGGTTTAAGGTTCAAGAGTTCAAGGGTTCAAGGTTTAAGGGTTTAAGGTTCAAGAGTTCAAAGTTCAAGGGTTCAAGGGTTAAGGGTCCAAGGTTTAAGGGTTTGACAATTAAAAAGTAAAAATTCAAAATTCAAAAAAATCACTTTTAACTTTATACTTTTCACTTTTTACTTTTCACTCATTCCACCCAATCTGCAATAAATATATTAGTATCTCTCGTTCCCCCATTGTTGCGATTACTACAGAATACGATTTTCTTTCCATCCTGACTGAACATCGGAAATGCATCAAATCCCTTATCCCGAGAAATTTTCTCTATTCCCGTTCCATCTTCATTAATTAAGTACATATTAAAGGGAAATCCTCTTTTATACTCATGGTTGCTGCAAAAAATGATTTTTCCTTGCGGGGTAAAATTGGGTGCCCAGTTCGCCTGCTCTAAATTGGTTATTTGCTTCGCATTTGTACCATCAGAATTTGCAATCCAAACCTCCATGTGTGTAGGAGCCACCAAACCGTCTTTCAATAACGATTTGTACTCTTCAATCTCTTCCGATGTTTTAGGACGGGATGCTCTCCAAATTATTTTTTTTCCATCTCTGCTGAACCATGCACCACCATCATAACCCAAGGTTCGAGTAATTCTTTTTACATTCTTTCCATTCAAGTCCATTGTGTATAAATCAAGGTCACTGTCACGCATAGACGTAAATACTATTTTGTCACCTTTGGGTGAAATAGTTGCCTCGGCATCATACCCAACGGTGCTGGTTAGACGCACAATATTTTTTCCATCAATATCTGCATTGAAAATATCGAAACTCTCATAAATGGGCCAAATATATTTATTGCCATACTTACTTCTGTCAGGTAAAGGTGGACATTCTTCGCCACCTAAAAATGTAGATGCGTATAAAATATGTTTGCCATCCGGATAAACATAAGCGCATGTTGTTCGTCCTTTTGCGTTGCTTACTAATTTTGGATTAAATGTCTCATTTTCATTTTCAGGAATTTTGCCCATCCAAATCTGATCACAATTAATTCCTTCGTTTTTATTTGTCTTTTGATAAATCAAATATTTACCATCAGAACTAAAATATGCTTCGGCATTGTCGCCTCCGAATGTCAATTGCCTTACATTCTTAAAATGAACTTCTCCGGGAAAGTGAATGGTATCATTTGAAACTGAATTCGCAAGATGATTATGTTTACTTCCTGCAGTTACATTCTGCATACTTAAAAATAAAAAAGCAATGATAAAAAGACGCATACACTTAATTTGATATAAAGATAGTCAAGTAAAAATTAAAAAATCAAAAGTAAAAAACTCAATGGTTCGATGGTTCAAGGTTCGATGGTTCAAGAGTTCAAGGGTTAAGGGTTTAATGTTCAAAAGTTCAAGGGTTCAAAGGTTAAGGTTCAAGAGTTCAAAGTTCAAGGGTTAAGAAAGTTCACTTTTGAATTTTTAATTTTAAATTGCACATCAAATGAACCGAGTACTTTTTATTTTAATTTTTTCATTAACTACATTTATTTCTTGCCGTCAATCGCCTGAGAATGAAACAAAAATTATAAATAAAAATGACAGTATTAATTTCAATGCAGATGAAAATAAGCTATTAAATAACATCAAACTTTTTCCGGACTCTTTATTGTTGAAAGAAAATCTGATTCAATATTACAGAGATATCAGCAATGATTCATCGGCATTAAAAGCGACCAACGATTTTATTGAAAATGATTCTTTAAACAGCAGATTATGGCACATCAAAGCGATATTATTTATTGAAAACGATGATACTTCAAATGCAATTAATTGTTTTGAAAAAGCCATTGACATTTTACCTTCAAGTTCTGATATCGTTTACCTGGGAATTATATATGCATACAAAAAAAACATCAAGGCCATCACTCTCTCCAACAATCTAATTGAATTGTTTAAAGATGAATACCTGAAGGAATCATTTTTTATAAAAGGGTTGTATTATTCAAATACCAACAATAAAACGGAAGCCATTTCTTTTTTTGACCGTAGTATTTCTGAAAGCTACACATTTATGGAAGCATACAGAGAAAAAGCCATGGCGTTGTATGATCTTAAAAAATTCAATGAAGCAATTGTTGTTCTCACAAAAGCAACTACCATTAAAAATAAATACGATGAGGGCTATTATTATTTGGGTAAATGTTACGAAAAAATAAACAACCCAACAATGGCGGCAGATTCATACAGAAGAGCATTGCTGTACAATCATGAAAATGAAGAAGCAGCTGAAGCATTGAGTGTTGTGATTCGTGTCGACAGTGGTAATAATTCAAAAGTGAATAGTGAATAGTGTTTTTTTTGAATTTTGAATTTTGAATTTTGAATTGACAAACCCTGTTTCGTGTCGACACGGACCCCAACACTTACAACAATTGAACTTATCGTATATTGCATAAAATTTACACAATGGCCATCATCGCCCCTTCTTTATTATCTGCCAATTTCTCCAATTTGAAAAAGGATTGCGATATGTTGAACAAAAGTGCAGCTGACTGGTATCATTTGGATGTAATGGATGGAAGATTTGTACCCAACATCAGTTTCGGGCCAATGATTGTAGAAAGTATCTGCAACCAAACAAACAAATACTGCGATGTGCATTTAATGATTGAAGAACCCGAAAAATACATTCTGTCTTTTAAAAATTCGGGAGCCGACAATATAACGATTCACATTGAGGCTTGTAAACATTTACACCGATCTATCCAACAAATAAAATCCCTTGGCATCAATGCCGGAGTAGCTCTCAATCCG
>CAMCAY010000087.1 GCA_945872815.1 Chitinophaga pinensis | reverse complement strand
CGAATGAGACGGTGAACATCGGATCAGAGTTGAAGCCTGGATCCTACTTCATAGAAGTAAGACAAGGGAAGAATGTGAAGACAACCAGGGTGTTGAAGTTCTAAACCAACTCAACCTCAAGGGTTAACATAAACGGCGGTCTGCTCATCAATGGGCAGACCGCTTTTTTATTTCTTTATTTATAAGTAAATTGTAGGCATTAATTTCGTTAGTTAATTACCCAGGAGTAAAAATTTATGTTTTTAAAAAATTATTTTGCAACATTCTTGATATTATTTTTTTTAAATAATAACAATATCTATGCACAACATTCTGTACTAATTAATTTTGGGGGCAACTCATGTACGGCATCTTTGTTTCCCAGCTTTTCTTTGATAAAAAATCCATTAACAACCAATCCTGTTCTGCTATCAAATTGTGATATGAGTCAACAACAACCCGATATTTTTGGAGTTTTTGTGGCATACAATCCAAAAAACAATAAAGTGTACATTGCAGACATTAGAAGTGGCTTAGATACAAAAATATGGGTGCTCGATGTAGGGCTACCTAACAGTATCGGTTGTCCGATAAATATCCCTGCTACTCCAACTTATTCTTATAGTTATGTTTCTAATAATTTTGAGTTTGATAATAACGGTGATCTATGGTCGTTTTCAAATTACAATGCGACAACGGGTCAATGTAACCTTGATAAATTTGAAGTAACAACTGGAGATGTTATCAATACCAGGATTTTGCAATTTCCTGCAGGAAATTTCCCTAATACTATTAACAGCGGTGATTTGTGTATTTTACCAAACGGCCGGATGTTTGCTACATTGGGTGCAGGACCTTCCAGATTATATGAAATTACAAACTACAATAACTTATCCAATGCAACTGCCAATTATTTAACAACGTTGCCAAAAGACTGCTATGGTATTGCCTATCTAAATGGAATACTAGAAGTTTCAGGTAATGACTTCAATACTTCCTGTTATTATTTTGATTATGACATATCTTCAGGCTTTTTGGGTGTAGAAAAACCTTTTCAAGTTGACAATTCACCAATTGATAACACAAGTTTTTCACCTTCCATCGGATGTACAAAAAGATTGCTCAATGCTACAAGAATTAACAGAGCTACTTACGATCTTACGTATGAAATCCATATAGAAAACATGGGAAATGTTGTATTGAATAATGTTTCTGTTACTGATGACTTATCCGTTGTATTTGGTGCCGCAAATATTTCCAATGTTAATACTCAATTTGTTACAGGAAATAACAATGCGGGACTTGTATTAAATCCTTTGTATAATGGCATTACAAATACGTCTATTTTATTTGATGACCAATATTTGCCGAATAAAATTTTAAACAATAATAATTACTTTGCAAAAATATTAGTGAATTGCAGAGTGACCAATATTCAAGATGGCGTTACATATTATAACACTGCAACTGCAATCGGAAAGATTGGCTCTCCAAACAACAATACATCAATCATTATCACAGACTCTTCAAATAATGGCGATAACAATTCAATTGATCCAAATTTAAATGGAAATCCAACCGAGTATGCAGAAAACATTCCCACTCCATTTTCAATTACATTATTACCAGTAAAATTTATTGACGTTACTGCAGGGTTGATAAACAAATCAACTTCCTTAATTAAATGGAGTGTAGCAGTTCCAATGATCAACAGCAATTATTTCACAGTAGAGTATAGCGCTAATGCATCTGAATGGTCAACATTAGATACCATTAGAATAATCAATCCAGATCAGGCAAAATTTTCTTATACACATTTGAAAATTCCAACCGGAAAAATATTTTACCGAATCAAAGAAACAGACATTGACGGAAAATATAGTTATAGTAAAATTGTATCTGTAAGAAATGAAAATAAAAATGCAGATTATGAAGTTTATCCAAATCCTGCCAATAATTTTCTGAATATTAATTCTCCTCACTCAACAATGAATGAAATTTCAGTTGAAATTTTTGATGCTGCAGGAAAAAGGGTTTGTTATACGAACAACATGAAAAGTCCAGTAAGGATGAATATATCAGATTTATCGGAAGGTATTTATATACTTAAGATACATGAAGAGAATGCTATTGAATTCAAAAAGATATTCGTTAAGCATCATTATTAATGAAAGATTAAATATTCATACAATCAATGTAATAAAAGATTTATTGTAGAAACATAATTAATTAACAGATACTATATTTAGAAAAATGAAAAAATCGCTATTGTTTATATTTTATGCATTCATTGCTTACCAATCAAATGCTCAAACTAAAATACAGATATTCGATAAGGTATTGTACTTTGATGGTTATGGCGCAAAAGTTGACACACCCCTTCCGCCTGTAGGTGTTATCCGTCATCAAAATTATTTGTATGCCAGAAAAATGACTGATGTTGAATTATCTTCCATTGGTTCTTCCTTACAAATGAAGGTAACAGTAAAAGCATCCTGTGATAATTACGATCGAATAGGCAATGTAAATATGGCATTGGTATCAAAGGACAGCAGCACTTATAATCCTAAAAATGTTCCTCGAATTGAGCTTGGGCGTTTTATTACTCCATTTATGAACAAGAATGTTATGCCTGATTCTGTACCTTATTTGTTTGACATCAACAATGTTGCTTTGTTGATGAAAGACACGGGTATAACCAATCATTATAACATTTGGATAGAATTGGAGATATTTGGAGTGCCTTATGCAGCAAACACTCAGGTAGCAGGATGTAGCGGACGAAATGATGTATTTTTTGGATCATTGGTTTTTATTACCAATACTATTCCACCTGTAAAGAGTAATAACGTATTGATACCAATATCAATCAGCGCCAATTTTAATAATTATCAGACTTCGGCAACCGATACAATCGGTAAAACTACGAGGACATTTCAGGTTGAAATTCCTACTGCATTTACTGATGCGTCCTTTTATTTAATTACATCCAATCATGGCTCTAATACAGGCGGAGAAGAGTACAACAGAAGAAATCATTTTGTTTATGTAGATGATACTTTTAAACTCAAATACAAGCCAGGAAGAACAAGTTGCGAACCATTCAGAAAGTACAATACCCAGGCAAATGGAATTTATGGTTCAGGACCAAGAACATCCTCTCAATGGCAATCATTCAGTAATTGGTGTCCAGGAGATAAAATTGATATCCGCAGAATTGATATGGGGTCAATGAGTTCAGGCACTCACAAATTTAAAATAGAAGTTCCTGATGCAGTATTTACAGGTGGTCAGGGCAACTTCCCATTGTCAGTATACCTGCATGGAAAAACTTCGGGAAAAATTGATAATCCATTGGATACTATGGCAGTAATTGTAACTCCAGTTGACAGTATTTCTGCTACTGTGAAAATTTATCCCAACCCTGTCAGCGATATATTAACCATAGAAGGTAAAGGCATAAGTACAGTAATGATAATGGATCAATTAGGACGAAATGTCTATAACAGAAATGATTTTACAGACAAGCTAAGATTGAACTGCAGTCAATTTCCTTGCGGAATGTATATAGCACGATTGATTGTAAATGGTCAAACTATTTATAAAAAGTTTGTTGTAGGAAGATAATTGCAATAAAAAACTTATTGCAATCTTTTATTAATCATATTATTATCAATACAACCTTTATTGTATTTGAAATATAATTATATATTAAAACTGTTTGCCAGGCATTATATAATTACTCTATTATTTACATATAAATCACTAAGGGCCTTAAAACAATTGATTATTGGACTTTAGTTTGTAATTTTATTATACTATAAAAAATCAATTTAATAGAATTTGCAGTAATTTTCCTTAAATTAATAAATATTAATCTTAGAATAATGAAATATTTAAAAGTTATTTTACCTTTTTTAGTGCTTTTCTTTTTTAGAAATGAGAATCTTTTTGCAAAGAATGTGTTGTACTGGAAAATCCACTCAAATTGACCCCCTAAATCCATTTGAAACTGACCCCCTCATTCCATTTCAAATTGACCCCCTGATTCCGGCTGAAATTGACCCCCTAAAAATTGAATAAAGAATCAGTTGTTTTTGTAGCATAAAAAGCGGATGTT
>CAMCAY010000086.1 GCA_945872815.1 Chitinophaga pinensis | reverse complement strand
AATTGTCCTTCTGTTGATACACTGCATCTAACTATTAATAACTACAATTCATGGTTAGGGACTATTAATTCAGATTGGAACAATGCAAATAACTGGTGCGGTGGAGTGCCTACCAATTCATCTAATGTTGTCATTTCCGGTGGACGTATCAATTATCCTTCCATCAATGTCGCAACCTCACCAAATGCTGTTTGTAAAAAAATCACTTTAAGGAATGGAGCAAGTTTAAATGTTTTGTATGGAGGAAAAATTACCATTTACGATACTATTACTGTAAATTCCGGTGGTATATTCAATGCAAGAAATGGTACAGTTGAATTGGCTGGTTCTGTTACTCAACCTATTTCATCAAATGTGTTTCAAGGTAATAATTTGCGTAATTTAATCATCAATAACGCCAATGTTGTATTAGCAGGTCCACTTAATATTTTAGGAAAATTATCATTTGCAGGAAGCAACAGATTGTTTGCAACAAATAATAATTTAACATTGAAATCTTCTGATTCATTGACTGCTAGTGTTGGAAACGTATTTAAGGATGAGAATACAGGTTTGCTGATTAGCGGTAATCAGATTACCGGTGATGTGACTGTTGAAAGGTATTTGTCTTCAAGAAAAGCTTGGCGATTATTGTCAAGCCCAACTCGACATAACCTTCAAACAATCAAACAGGCATGGATGGAAGGGCAGGGTTCTAATACAAACTTGATTTCAGGATATGGCATACAAATTACAAGCAACCGTGCAAGCTGGCTGAATGATGGATTTGATATGCAAACACCTCCAGGTCCTTCTGTAAAAACAATGGATTTCAGTTCTACATTGTGGAATGGTATTACTTCAACACTTGCCCCATTCCAATTTGGCAAATCTTATATGACGTTTGTAAGAGGTGACCGTTCAGTTATTTCTTATTTACAACCACCAACATCAACAATCATCCGCGAGAAGGGAAGGTTGTACATTGGTGACAGTACACTATCACTAGGTAGTTCTCCTGCTTCCGGACGATATGTAAGCGTTGGTAATATTTATGCATCAGCAATTTCGTTAAGCAACATGAACAGAGTCAATTTAGATAGTTCTTATTATCTGTGGGATCCACAGCTTGCTGGAATTTATGGCTTTGGTGCATATCAAACTGTTTCAGTAAATAATGGAATTGTTTCAATAGCTCCTGGGGGTGGAAGTTATGCAACTGGAAATGTGAATGTAGAGTCTGGTCAAGGTTTCTTAGTTCGTTCAATTAATGCAGGCGTTTCATCAATAAGCTTCAAAGAAAACAACAAGACAGATGGAAGTTATCTTGTTTCAAGGATGTCTAATTCAATCAGTTCATTTAGGACAAACATGTTTAAATTGGAAGGAGGCTTATCTTCTTTATACGATGGCGTGTTGAATGTTTATGATGACAGTTATCATAATGATGTGGAACCAAATGATGCAATCAAACTTTTTGGTTCAAGTGAGAGTTTATCTTTAAAGGAGAATGATCAATTCCTTGCAATAGACAGAAAGAAATTCATTACTGATTCGGATACGATATTTTATGAGTTGGGACAAATGAGGAATTCAACATACAAATTTGAATTTACACCTGATAACATGAATAGTGCTGGTTTGAGCGCTTATTTGGAAGATTTGTACTTGCGTACAAGAACTCCAATTAGTTTGGATGTAGCAAGTAGTGTGGATTTTGAAGTGAACAGCGACTCAGCTTCATACAGTTCAGATAGATTTAGGATTGTGTTTAAGATGGCTTTAACATTACCGGTAACATTTGTAGATATAAGTGCCGAAAAGTTGGAAAAAGACGTAAAGGTAAAATGGAAAGTAGCGAATGAATTGAATATGAATAGATACGTTGTGGAGCGTTCTTTAGATGGTACTCATTTTAATTCTATTGGAGAAAAAAGAGCTATTAATGCTTCCGTATATGATTGGTTAGATAACCAGGTATATAACGGAAATAACTTTTACAGGATACGAGGTGAGGAGATTGGAGGTTCTTTTAAATACAGTAAGGTTGTAAAAGTTTCTTTTGAAGTAAAACCGCAGATAACGTTTTATCCTAATCCGCTGAAAGATGACAGATTGATTCACATTAAGATGCAAAACAAGTCGGAAGGAAATTATCATGTCAAAGTAATCAATGCGCTTGGGCAAATAATCATTACCAAAGAATTGTATCACAAAGGAGGAAATAACGAATATACATTAAGGTTAAATGCTTCATTAATGCATGGTCTTTACCTTATTGAATTAAGAGATATGTTTGATGCTAAAACAATATCGAATTTTATTTATTAATCAGATATTTTCTAATTAATTTTGAAACTTTATAAAACTGATATAGTGTTCAATAAATATAAAAAGTGGAGTTTAATTACAGTGGTATTCTTATTGTTTACAATAGGGATTACTTCTAAATCATTCTCTCTTCCTCCTGAAGATCCTGGTTGTGACCCCGGAGATCCAACCTGTCCAATAGATGGCGGCGTTTCTTTGTTAATTGCTGTTGGTGTTGGAATAGGCGCAAAAAATGCCCTTAAAAAAGTTAAATAATTGATTAATGAATTTTTAATTCTAATGAGATGCTATTGGCATCTCATTTTTTTTAATCTTGAATAGAAATATCCAAAGCGTATATCTACTTTTAACTTGTTTCTCTTGATAATTTTAACGAAATTTGAAATAGTTTAAACGATAAAATTTGGGTTGTCGGCTATTATTTAAGAATACTAAATATATGGTATATAATTTAGGGTTTAATTCAAGAATTGTGATGTTTTCATTGTATGTTTTTTGTACGATGAACACATCTTGTTATGTAAGCAAAAACACTGATTTTCTTCATAATCTAACTAAAGACACATTAATTGAGAAATATAAATTGAATAATAATGGTCTTACTATAAAACCGAATGACATTCTTTCTATCCATGTTAGCAGTGTTAATCCTGATTTAGACGCCAATTTTAATTCTTCTTCAAATGAAAAAATTAATGTAACAGGTTCTGAAATAAATGAAAGTGGATTTTTAGTTAGCGAGAATGGAGAAATCAATGTTCATTTTATTGGTAAAATGAAAGTAGAGGGTCTAACCAAAGATGAATTAAAACGTAAGCTTGAAAATGAATTGAAATCATTTATGAAAGATCCAATTGTCAATGTTGGTTTTTTGAATAAAAAAGTTACGGTAATAGGCCAAGTAGTTAATCCCAGAATTTTGACTATTGTTGATAATAGCACAACCATTTTTGATGTAATAGCCAGTTGTGGAAATTTAAAAGAGGATGCTAATTCAAATGATTTGATAATTATTCGTGACAGTGCTGAAAAAAAAATAATTAAGCACATCAATATTGAGGATCATAATTTTATCAATTCTCCCTGGTACTATGTAAAGTTTGATGATGTGATTTATGTGAAAAAAGATAGCAGGAAACTGGAAAAAGATATGAGAAAGCGTGAATTACAAACGGTTGTTTCATTGACTGCTTCTGTTTTTTCATTGGTAGTACTAGTATTAAATCTAATTAAAAAATAAACAGCATTTGACAATGAGTGAAAATAAATTGTTTGAGGAAAAATCAGATGCTAATTCCTTTTCGCAAATTCTTCATAAATATTTGCCTTTTTGGCCGGTTTTGTTATTGTTCGTATCTGTTTCTTTGGGCATTTCCTTCCTTTATTACAAGAAACAAATTCCAGTTTATGTTTCTTCTGCAAAAGTATTGCTGAAAGATCCTCAGAAAGGTGGTGGAGACACCAAAGTATTGGATGCGTTAAATATTTTTAGCGAAAAAAAAATTGTTGAAAATGAAATAATCGTATTGAGGTCATCCAACTTGATGAAAGAAGTTGTAAAGTCCTTGGATATATATTCAAAAGTATATAAAGAAGGAAAAAATCATGAAGAAGAATTGTATGGTGATAACCTCCCTTTGCAATTTATTTCTCAAAACAAGGAAACAATAAAAAACAATTCAACATTATCTTTTTCGATTGATTGGATCAATAAAAAAATAAACATCGATAACAAATCAATTCGATTTGGTGGGAACATTAAAATAGGAAATGATTTTTACAAAACAGTCATTAATCCTTCTTATCAAAATATAACAAACATTGAGAATTATTTTGTCAAATTCAAATCTATCTCTTCAGAAGCAGCTTCTGTTATTGGTTCATTGAGTGCTGCTCCAATATCTTATTCTTCAACTGTTATTGATGTAAAGCTGGAATCTGCGGTGCCTGAAAAAGGGTTTGCTATACTGAATAAATTATTTGAAGTATACAACA
>CAMCAY010000085.1 GCA_945872815.1 Chitinophaga pinensis | reverse complement strand
ATTTGACCCACAAATGAAACGATCCTTTTTGTCGTGTATGGTTCGTAATATCCCAACCATGTAGATTCCAAAATGATTACATCTCTAACTTGTCCGTAATCACCTTTAAATTCTTTTTTGTATGTATGTGCTGTTTTTCGATTCATTCCCATTTTATGGGTAATGCCTTCAACATCAACTTCGGGCAATACAGTTTCTACAATTTTGCTTATCGCTTTTAATTTTGATTTTAGCTTACTGTCCGTTTCACCTTCACGTCTCAATACAACCAAGTCAATATCCTCAGAAAAGCGTTCTATCATATTGTAACATTTGGATAGGGCCGTTCCGCCTTTGAATATAGTGTCTCTGCCAATTTCATTGTTGAAAATGGTAAACAAAGCATACGTCACCCAATAGTCTTTTTCTACATAAATTGTGGGAATTTGCATTTGCTGCGCTGTAGCCCTTATGTAGTTGACAAAAAGCTCTTTATTTTGATGTAGTATCATCTGATGTTCCAATTTTCAATGGTTGGTAAATCAGTTTCTTTCAAGTCCAATTCAAAAATGGTTATTGAATTTAGACTTTCTTTTAATGCTGAAAATTTGACTTTAGCATTGTTATTTTCCAGCATTGCACCCAATAATGCCCTAACCCTTGGTGGATATGCAAGGGCATATTTTATAAGTTCCTCAACTTTCCTTTCCTCAAATGTTGCTAGCTTTTTACTTAATATTTTTACAGCGTTAGATGCTGTGCAATCGGGTATTTTTTTAATGTCCTTTATGGCATCCAAAAAACCCAGCAATTGATAATTTTTCTC
Source organism: Chitinophaga pinensis (assembly GCA_945872815.1). GTDB lineage: Bacteria > Bacteroidota > Bacteroidia > Chitinophagales > Chitinophagaceae > Ferruginibacter > Ferruginibacter pinensis_C. Next base: position 3,692 of record CAMCAY010000085.1, on the reverse strand, counting down.
AGATACTTCGGCATAGCTTTTTACAGACTTTGCTTTAATAGCACCTTTATCAATATTTATTCTTCTGCTACTGGCTATTTTTATTCTAAAAGCCATTTGGGTAGTTAGATTCATCTGATTGTAAAGCGATTCGCCTGTGATATAAGCAATTCTCTTCCCGTTTTTATACAAATAGGGCTTTAACTGTTCGCTGTCGTCTGGTTGCAAATCACCAAATACCGTTTTTATGGGTTTGTAAAAAATACCTTTAGCCATTTTTTTGATAATCCCTTTTGCCTGCATTCGTTCAAGGGCTTTGGCAGCAGTTAAGTATTCGCTCTGGGCAATAGGCAAGTCGGCATACCCAAAAGTTTTGTCTTCGGGCATCATTGTAATGGTTTTGCGTATTTGCTCTGCTACTTTCATTTGTACATGTCTAATTTTAATCGGCCGAATGGAACTCCACTATAGCTTCTTTTATTACTACAAAGGTAATTCTTTTCAATCAACTGTCAAGTTTTTGATGTAAAAAACTTGACATTTATTCATCTGAGCAGCTTGTGTAAGCCAAACAGATTCTTCCTCAAGCCTAACATCAATCTTATGTTACTCTCTTGATTTTGGTAGATTATAATATCGCTGATCATATATGTGACTTATTTAGCTCTTAATCTTGTGTATTCAATGAAAAATGTCTCTACCAAAACTTGAACTTGATTACCAACTTAGTTACTTGCTTGGTTACCTGCTTGGTTGCTCACAATAACCAATTCTTCTAAATTCTGAAAACTCTCAAGAATCGTCATGACAGAAATGTACTTTAATTCAACCATTTCAAATTACTTGTAAAGCCTTCTGACAAAGCATCATAAATTGGTTGAACCAATGCGATTTCAATCCCTTTTTCAATAGCCACTTCAAATAATTTTCCTTTCAATAATTGAAACCATGTCTTTTTGCCTAAACCAAAGTGATTTTTTAAAGATTCGATTTCTTCAAACAGTATTTCCTGACCTAGGTCTTGACGATCTAATTTCTCTAAAATTTCATTCAATTTATGGTGCAAGGAGATTTCATCTTCAGTAGAAAATCTATCTTCATTCTTTGGCTCAAATTTAAAACGATTGTTGATTTCATCTATTTCCTGCCGGATCAGAAAAAAGCCAGGGTTTCGCATCTCTCTATATTCACAATCTATTCTCTCACAATCTGCTTCATGAATTTCAATATCCTTATTAATATCGTTAACAAGCACTTTTAAGAAATCCAACTGATCTTTGTCTTTACGAAATAAATGTAATTTGTTATCCAATCTGTCCTTGAGATTCTCAAGCGTATTGGGTTTTCCTGCATGGAAAAAATCCTCAACAAATTCTTTGGCTTGTGTTTCAGGTATCGTCATATCCATTAACTTGATTAAATATCTAACTTTCCACTGTCGCCAACTTAGAAAGCAACAACTCTTTCAGTTCCGTTAGCATTTGGTTTTCTGTTATCTTATTTTTAAATAGTTTAAAAATTGGTTTTAACACTCTATTATACTTTTCCAAAACAAGACTATTAGGCTTTAAGATTGGTATGCTATTTAAATTTGCCTGATTAATTTTAGCTTGTACTCCACCAGTAATTATGTCAGTAATATTTGTGTTTGAGAGAAGAATAAAAAGGCTGTTTTCGTCAAAGCCATTTTTCCCTTTCAAAACGTGTGCGTGATTATTTACCCAGAATTTTCCCCATACATATTGTAAAACAGGTGTTCCTCTTTCAGTTACAACTGTTCCGTCTTCACCTAAAAGAATATGAGTGCCATCAAAAATATAATCATCGATATAATCCATTAATGAAGCTGCACCGTAATATGGGTATATTCTATCTCTATTTATTCTTTCACTACTTCCAAGTGGTTTTCTTTTTGAATCAAAATTTTGCATAATTTCTTTCAATTCAACTATTTCCCACCCTTTAGGAATCTCTTTACCCAAATCCTCATTCCAAACCATTTCCCCACCATTACTCATATAAGGCTTTCCATTTTCATCAGGAAATTCAAAATCCACAAACCACTCCTTATAAATCGCCTGAGCGGTTTCTTCCAATTTCTGAATCATCTGCTCATTCAACTTAATACGATCCTGAATGGTGTTGTACTCTTTTACGATTTCTCGTTGTTTTTCGATTGATGGGATAGGAATTCGTACGTTACACATCTCCTCCCAATCAAAAATTTCTCTCGCACTACCGTGACTTTTAAAACGTGCATAGCGGTCAAACTCTGGCCTGCGAAACCACATCATCAAATATTCTGGGTCAAGTTCGTTTGCGTCTTTTACTTCGAATGGAACATACGCTTGAGAAATTAAAGCTTTATCAAAGTCATTGAACAAGGCAATAGTAATTTTGTCACCATTCCTAGAAGTTACTGGCCCATAAGCAAATTGACGCTTTTCAATGATTCTGTATGTTGACATATCCGTTCCAACAGTGTTAGCGATAGATGGGATAAACTTTTTCTGAATACTCAAACCCACTAAGGGCAAATTACCTAAGTCACTGTTTCTGCCAACAACAGGCTGAATGTATTTACCAAGGGGCTTATAATTTGATTTCATACCCCAACTCTTTAAATACACTTAGTAAATCTTTCTTGCTATCCGCTTCGGCCTTTAACAAGTCAGCAAATTCATTTTTCAGGATTTGCATTTTCTCATCAAAGTCTATGTTCTCATCTCGGTTCACAAATTCAATGTACTTGCTCGGCACCAGTGAATAGTCCTTTTTTTCAATCTCTTCCAATTTCGCGCTGTAACAGAATTCTGGAACACTCGCAACTTCCTGCTCTTGCCATTCATGATAAGTACTTGACACCTTGTTTATGTCTTCTTCGGAAAATTGAGTAAACTTCTTTTCAAACGGTTCACCCAGTTGTCTTAAGTCCATGAATAAAACTTCCTTCTTTCGATTCCGGTATTTTCTCTTCTTTCCCCCTACTTCCTTCGTTTGTGCGTTCTTATTTTTATTCAAAATCCACAACGTAACACTGATGTCCGTGGTGTAAAACAAATTTCTTGGTAGAACAAGTATCGCCTCTACCAAATCATTCTCTATTAACTTCCTTCTAATCTTGTATTCTTCGCCTCCACCGCTCAAAGCGCCGTTGGCCAAGATGAAACCGGCTACGCCGTTTTCAGATAGCTTTGAAACCATGTTCAATATCCAGCCGTAATTCGCATTGCTCTTCGGTGGGACGTCATAACCCATCCACCTTGGATCATTCACCAATTCATTCTCTGCGCGCCAGTCTTTTTGATTGAACGGTGGATTGGCCATGATGAAATCGGCTTTCAAATCTTTGTGCTGATCATCGGCAAACGTATCTGCTGCTTTCTCTCCTAAATTCCCTGCAATACCTCTGATGGCCAAATTCATCTTGGCCAATTTGTAGGTGGTGTTGGTGTATTCCTGTCCGTAAATCGATATCTCTTTCTTATTCCCGTTGTGCGCTTCAATGAATTTGATGGACTGCACAAACATACCACCCGAGCCACAAGCGGGATCATAGATAATTCCCTTATAGGGCTCTATCATTTCGGCAATGAGGTTAACAATACTCTTCGGAGTATAGAATTCTCCCTTACCCTTTCCTTCCGCCAAGGCAAACTTCGATAAGAAGTATTCATAGACCCTTCCCACCAAATCATTCTGCGGATCTTTCG
>CAMCAY010000084.1 GCA_945872815.1 Chitinophaga pinensis | reverse complement strand
GTTGCGAGTTCTGCAGGACGCATAAAAGGAACAACTGCTCCAGCCGATCTAGCAATTGCAGCAATACTCTCCGAATCAGTAGACACAATTAACTCATCAATTAATGTACTTCTCAACCCTGTTTCAATAGTATATTCAATAAGAGGTTTACCTAATAGGGGTTTAATATTTTTTCCCGGCACTCCTTTTGATCCACCACGACAACAAATACTTCCTAAGATCATATTAAAATAGAATTACAGAATTGGTTTCACTTGATTGTTTTGCTTTCAAAATCATATTCAAACTATATAGAGCATCATCAAAGCCTACCAATCTCTTATCTGCAAAAGTTCTGTTTAAAACAGATACTAGTATAGCGTTAAACCTATCATCACGAGAAAAGTGGTTGTAGTCAAATATCTCACATACATGATTCCCTTTAAAAAGGGTTACTTTATTAGAGGCATAGTCCCATAGTATACTGCCCTCGGAACCCGTTACCCGACAATACCTTGTGTATTCACGCTGCAGATAATCCAATGATAGCGCTCCGGAAACTCCTGACTTAAATTCAACAATTACATGAGCTACATCTTCTGTTTCAATTTCTAATGCTCCTGTTTTTTGATAAAAACAGGATAAACGTTTCACATCCCCAAACAGATAATACAAGTAATCAAATTCATGAGCAAGATCTAGCATAACGCCCCCGCCGGACATTTTTTTGGCACTCATACTCTGCCTATAATCAATATTCGGTCTCCAATCAGGCAGATAACTCCCAACAAAGGCATTAAAAGCGAGCGCTTTCCCTATTAGTCCTTCTTCGATCCACCCAATACATTTATTAAGCCCGGGATCAAACCTTAAGTCATAACCAACTACCATGGCATCTTTCTTTTTAAAAGAACTTAAAGTCTCCAAATTAATGCCTTCAATACTATGAGAAACTGGCTTCTCCATATAAATACACTTATGAGGAGTACCAACTAATTCATTTAAAATATCGATATGAGTTGAGGTAGGAGTGTTGATAAAAACTACATCATAAATATGAGCAGATAAAGCTTGATGCAGGTCTTTGAAACATCGTTCTTGTAATATTAGCGTATAATCTGCAAATGAGTTCGAAAATATATAAGCATCGGAATACCCCAATGCTAAACAATTTTTCAAATGTCTTTTGCCTATCGATCCCATCCCAATAAATAGCAACTTCATCTCAAGAATTATTTATTCAAACTCATTTGCGAACAGGCCAAAAAAGAGCAAAGTTCATGAATTATAGTTAGGAAGCTATAAAATTTGAAAAAGAAATGATGTAGAAGTTTTGAACTTGCCACTATAATCACTCTCATATTAAAATTTAAATAATTTATAAATTCATTTTACTAACAGTTTTCTTATACTCACTCCACTCTCCTGTATCCATCCACGACTCGGAACTAATTGGAAATACTCCAATTTTACCTCCGCGTTCTTTAACTGTATTCATAAGATCCGTAACATGAAACACGACCTCATCAGGTATACATGATAGAACATTCGTATTAATAATATACATACCAGTTGATGCAAGAATATCATATTCTGGTTTCTCGATAATCCTAATCAATTCTCCATGATTTTTTATTTCGCAAACGCCATACGGAATTTTAAAATTCATTAACGAAGCAACTAAACTGATATCATTACCGTTTTCTTCATGAAATTCCACAAAATCACTATAGTCGGTATTGATGATAATATCACAATTAGAAACAAGTATTGACTTTGCATCAATATTACTGAGTGTTTTTAGACATCCTACTGTACCTAAAGGAATAGTTTCATCGATAAAATGAACGTTATAAGGAGGTTCGAGCTCTTCAAAAAAGGACTTTATTATTTTTGATTTATAATTTACTGAAATATAAAAGTTTTCAATTTTATGCGTTCTGAATTTATCAATAATAATTTCTATAATGGTTTTATCGCCAATTGGAATCAACGGCTTAGGTAAAATTTTCGTAAAAGGATCAAGTCTTGTACCAAAGCCGCCGGCCATAATTACTGCCGGTATATTGATTGTTTTTTTAGGAGGAATTAAACTATCTGAAGCCAAATGAAAAAAAGAAGACCTCAAAAGAATATTAACTAGTACATGATTTTCATTTACGACCGGTATTGCAAGATAGTGTTGTTTAAAAAAAACTTGTTTAACAACTTCAAAATCATAATGCTCTCTTATAACGTAGGGGGTCTTATTACACACATTCATTACAGGCGTATTCAGCTGTCCACCTTGCAAAATCCACCTCCGAACATCTCCATCCGTTAAGCTGCCCACAAGTACTCGATCAGCATTTACTATAAAAAGAATTTTTTCATTTATTTTATCAAGTTTACCGATAGCCGTTTTTAGTGTATGAGTACTTTCTAATGTAAGGTGTGTTAAATTATCTATCATTGCAGAAACGAGGATTTAATATATGAATCTATGTTATGTTTAAGTTTATACCCAGTTTGTAATGAAAATTTATTGGCATTTAACCCATTTAAGATTTCTAATCTGCCTGATTCTTCAAATGAAGACTCAAAACGGCAACTTGTGACACTTTCTACTTTTTCAATCACTTCTTTAATTGTGTAAACATCAGAAGCAGGAAGATTATATACCCCAGATGAGTGTGCCTTTAATAATTCTAAAAGACTGAATATGCTATCTTCCAAATGTATAAATGATTTCTTTTGTTGACCATCATTATTGAATTCAAGAATCCTGTCAGAATTAAAAGATCGTTTGAGGTATGCAAAAAACCCTTTCTCTTGGTTGCCTCCGTATATGTTAGGGATTCTTAAAATAAGATGTTTATCATCATTTAACTCATTGCGTATAATGTATTCAGCAAAGGCTTTACATGCTGCATATGGTGTTTGGAAGTTAATTGGCGCTGATTCATCAGGATAATCCGCGGAACCATATACAACCGCTGAAGATAAATGAATCAAATATCTGTTATACTTTTTAATTGCTTGAGAAAGCAGATGAATCCCGGTTGTATTTTGCTGATAACAAAGTTCTAGAGGGTTTGTGATCTGGCCTGAACAATTAATAATGATGTCATATTTTTCGGCTACGGAATTTACAGATAATGGATCAAGAATATTTACACAAACTGAACTATGAGGTGTTGCTGTATTTGAAAAAAAGCCTTGATGAAAAGAAAATTGGGACAGTGGATTATCCGTAAATGTATTCAGCAAGTAACGTCCAAAAAAACCACTACCCCCAATTACCAATACTTTTTCAGTCATGGAAAATTTTTTGGACAATTCCATCTAACCTAACTGTACGAAGAATATCTACAATCTTTTTTGCTGAATCACCACTACCGTAAGGATTCTCTATTGCAGATACCATTGCACGAAACTCTTTATCGAAAAGAGCTTTTTTAACCGCTTTTACAATTTCTTCTTTTTTATTAGGTACATCAATAACATTTTCAGCTCGTTCGCGACCTTGCTGTCTAGTACCAATATTAATGGCAGGAATTTTTAATGTTGGAGTTTCGTGTATACCTGAACTTGAATTTCCTATCAAAGCAGATACATTTCTGTACAGATTGATAAAAACATCAGTAGGTAAGCTTGGAAACCATTTTAAATCATTTTGCTTGATATACTCAATAATCTTTGCATGCCCTGCGTCATTATTCGGCAATAGAACTATACACTGAACTCCTGACTCTTTAATCGCCGCAACTGTCTCCTGTATTTGTGCATACGAATCCAAATGTTCTGTTGTAACAGGATGTTGAATCATAAGGAGTGTAGGAATTGAAAGATCTATTACTAATCTTTTTTCGATTTCAGATTTATCTAAATAAGGGGTATTGACCAAAACATCAATTGAAGGACAGCCAACAACGTAAATAGAGGATGGATCTTCTCCCATTCTAATCAATCGCTGCTTCGAAAGTTCAGTTGCCGGAAAATGAATGTGCGAAAACTTACTCATAGCATGTCTGATACTCTCATCAATGCTTCCCGTCACTTCACCCCCCTGAATATGAGCAACAGGGATATTCATATGTGCTGCAGCGATAGTTACAGCCATATTACCGCCAATGTCAAAACCTGAAAGTACTATATCCGGATTTGCTTTTTCAAGCTCATCAACTACTCCTAAAGTTACTCTTGCAAATGAACGCACCATCTCCCCTCCGGTATCCTCTGCACCTGGAGCAAACATGGGTATCTTTGCGTTGATATAAAATCCATCGTTCTCAATATAATTCACATCCTTTCCATGAATATCAAGCAAACAAATTCCCGTTACGACCAGATACAATTCAAATGCCGGATCCTGTTTGAGTAATTGCATGATTGGTTTATACCTACTATAATCAGCTCTTCGCTCTATCAGGATAAAAATTTTTCTCTTTTTCATATTATTTATATTTTTCAATTTGATTCCACTCAACTAATGTATCTGCAAGAATATCTACTGCAGCTTTTTTTCCAAGTAATTGCTCATAATCTACAGCCAAAATTTCCCCGGTGCCAGGACGCTTAACCCATAGATTCTCTTTTGAAAGAATATCTCCTTTCTTGATATCAGCTATAGTCACAACTGACGCATAGGCAAAATCAATGGTAGGCCTCTCAGCATCTGCAGGTATTTTTG
>CAMCAY010000083.1 GCA_945872815.1 Chitinophaga pinensis | reverse complement strand
CATGATTAAATAATCAATTCCTTCAATGGTGATTTCGGTTCCAGCGTACTTACCATAAAGAATTGTATCACCTGATTTTACTGTTACAGGTTCGTCCTTTTTACCAGGACCGGCTGCTACAATCACACCGCGTTGTGGTTTCTCTTTTGCAGTATCCGGGATAATTATACCTCCAGCTGTTTTTTCTTCAGCTGCAGCGGGCTTCACGATTACTCTGTCGTGCAGAGGAGTAATGTTTAACTTTTTTGCCATAATTCTATATTTTATGTTTTATTAAAAAAAATTTAACCCTTTCATTCGGGCATACAATCATTATCGAATATTATACCAATTTGTTTTATACGAATAGTTGGCATATTTTTTGGCAACAATGTCAGTTAAAAGCAATCAAATACGACATTTTTTCATAAATTGAGTAATTGAGTTTTAAATGGAATTTACATTCTAATAATGTACCTTTGCTGACCAAACAAAGCTCATTGTAGATGATCAGCAGAAGAAATATCAGGGTAAAAGTAATGCAAACACTCTATACCATTGATAGTATTAGCAGTGATATGAAACCCGAAGAGCCCATCGCTATCTTGAAATCTAAAATCAACCGCAGTCGGGATCTTTTTGCTTATTTAATGTATTTTATCATTGAAACTGCTCGCTACGCCGAAATTGACGCAAGATTAAAGGCCGGTAAACATTTACCAACAGAAAGCGACCTTAATGTAAATACAAAAATTTCTGGCAATGACATTATTTGGAAGACTTTAGAAAATAAGTCGTTCTCCAATGCTGTTAAGAATGAAAAACTGGAACACATTATCAACAAAGAGATTTTAAAAAAAATATACAATCAACTTGTTCCTACGGATATTTATAAAGAATATATTGAAGCGCAGTCAAGAGAAAAAAAATCAGAAAAAAAAATACTCGAATATATTTTTAATACACTGATGCTTCCCAATGAAGAATTCATTTCTCATCTAGAGGATCACTTCATTAACTGGGACGACGATGCTTCTTTAATGCAAACCTTGGTTTTAAACTACCTAAATAAACCAACTGCCATTTCCTTCACAGATGTTTTATCTGAAGAAAAATGGAACTTTGCCAAAGATCTATTGAATACTGTCATTGAAAAAGCAAGTCATACATTGGAACTCATAAAGCCCAAATTAAACAATTGGGATGCTGACAGGATTGCTTCTCTGGATTTGATTATACTGCAAATGGGCGTTTGCGAATTTTTATATTTCGAAACAATTCCTACAAAAGTAACCATCAACGAATACATTGATTTGGCTAAAGAATACAGCACGCCTCAAAGCGGACAATTTGTAAATGGCTTATTGGATAACTTGCACAAGGACCTTTCAGCACAAAACAAAATCCATAAAAAATCTTTTAAAAATTCTGTATTGTAATTTAACCCTCCCATTATTATGAAAAAAATATTTTTACCCATTTCATTGTTGAGCATACTGATAATAAGTTGCGATATCAGAAAGCATGACAATCAACAAAAAGTTTCTGCAACAGAAAAGAAGGAAATCAAAGCTCCAACAACTGTTGTAGTAATTGATACAACTTTTGATTTCGGAAAACTGAATGAAGGTGAAATAGTAGAATACAACTATCGTTTTAAAAATACCGGCAACAAACCCTTGATAATCGAAGAGGCAATAGCCAGTTGCGGATGCACCGTACCTGAAAAGCCTGACCACGCAATTGCACCGGGAGAAATGGGTTTTATAAAAGTAAAATTCAACAGTGACCATAGACCCGGTGAAACACATAAATCTATTACTGTTACGTCAAATGCTGTTCCTGAATTTCCAACTCTTTATTTGAAAGGAACAGTAATTGGAAAAACCAATGAATAACTATTTATACATCACAAAAAAAAATAAAAATGCAATTTTTACTCGTTTTATTACAAGCTCCGGCTCAACCGGGTGGTAGCGGTTCTACTTTAATTATTTTAGGGTTAATGATATTGGTTTTCTGGCTGTTTATGATTCGCCCCCAAGCTAAAAAAGCAAAAGAACAAAAGCAGTTCATCAATAACTTACAAAAAGGAGATAAAATCGTCACTATTGCTGGAATACACGGAGTAATCAACAAAGTGAATGATGACGCTACTTTGAGTCTAGAAGTTAGTCCAGGGAGTTACATCAAAATTGAAAAAAGCTCCATCAGCATGGAATGGACTGCCAATATAAACAAAGCCATTACAGAAGAAAAGAAGTAATTCTACAATTGAATAATCTTCTTTCTTTTGTAATTCCTTCTTTATAAAATTCATTTTAACTTGAATGATTGAATGTTAAAAATTGGACTCACTGGAGGAATCGGTTCAGGCAAATCTACAGTTGCTGCAATATTTAACGTATTGAGCGTTCCAATATATTATGCTGATAAAGAGGCAAAAAGATTGATGAACGAAAACAATTCAATCACTGCTTCTGTAAAAAGTCTATTTGGGGAGAAAAGTTATAGCGAAGGTTTATTGAACCGACAATTTATTGCATCCGTCATTTTCAACAACCCAGAAAAAAGAATCGAACTAAACAATATCATTCATCCTGCAACTATCAAGGATGCTGAACATTGGATGAATGCGCAACAAAGTCCTTATTGCATCAAAGAAGCGGCTTTGATTTTTGAAAGCCAATCCGAAAATAAATTAGACTTTATTATTGGTATTCACTCCCCTATTGAATTAAGGATAAAGCGTGTAATTGAAAGAGATGGTATTTCTGAAAATGAAGTCATGCAAAGAATGCAAGTACAGATGAATGAGGAGGAGAAATTGAAAAAATGTGATTTCATCATTCACAATAATGAATCAACTTTGCTGATACCACAAGTTGTTGAACTGCACCATCAGTTGTTGGATATTGCAAACAAATAATGAAGAATTATTGCAAATCTGCCAACGCTTTTGTAAGTTTTTCAAATCCCTTTTCAATATTTTCAATACTGTTGGCAAAAGACAACCTAATGCAGTCAGGCTCACCGAATGCAGCACCAGTAACGGTTGAAACATGAGCAACGTTAAGCAAATACATAGATAATTCATCTGCACTGTTGATAACATTGCCTTCAGGAGTTGTTTTACCAAAATACGATTTAACATTTGGAAAAACATAAAATGCTCCGGGCGGAAGATTACAAATAATACTTGGTATATCGGCCATCAATTTCATCACACGATCTCGTCGTTGAGCAAAAGATTTCACCATTTCATAAGTAGGCTTCATGTCACTCACTAATGCTGTAATAGCAGCCCTTTGTGTAATAGAACAAGTTGCACTTGTAAATTGTCCTTGCAATTTTTCACAGGCCTTTGCCACTTCCAAAGGTGCGGCAATGTATCCTAATCTCCATCCCGTCATAGCATAGCCTTTACTCAAACCATTTATTACAACTACCCTTTCCTTTACAGATTCAAATTGAGCGATACTTTCATGATTACCCTCATAATTGATGTATTCATATATTTCATCACTGATGATAAAAACCTGAGGATGATTCTCGAATATAGATACTAACCCTTCCAGCTCTGTCTTCGTATATACGGCACCTGTAGGATTACAGGGAGAAGAGAACATGAATAATTTTGTTCGGTCATTGATATGAACTTGCAATTGTTCCGTTGTAATCTTATACCCATTTTCCAGTGATGTTTTTACCAAAACAGGTACACCTCCCGCTAATTTTACAATTTCACTATAGGTAACCCAATAAGGTGTTGGAATAATCACTTCATCTCCATTGTCAACCAAGGCCAGTACAGCATTTGCTATACTTTGTTTGGCACCTGTACTTACCACAATTTGTTCGGGAGTATAATGCAGCCTATTATCTCTTAATAATTTCGTACAAACGGCTTGTCTTAATTCCAAAAAACCCGCAACCGGAGTATAATGACTAAAATTATCGTCTATGGCTTTTTTAGCAGCGTCTTTAATGTGTTGAGGGGTATCAAAATCAGGCTCACCAAGACTTAAATCGGTTATATCAATTCCTTTTGCCCTTAATTCTCTCCCTAATTTAGCCATCTTAAGTGTTTCTGGCTCATTGAAGCGGGATAACAGTGAAGACAAATGCATATAATAATATTTATGAATAAACGGCAAATGTAAAACTTTAAGACCTTCTTTTTAAAAATTTTGTTCAGTTTAACAGCTTCTATTTCAACATCGAATTATACATTATAATTTTATTTTATCTTAAAAAGAACAAAGGGTAATTTCATACATTAATTTCCTTATCTTTGCACACTTATAAAATCTATTAACTAATTAGTTACCAATTAAAAAAGTACACAGATCCGAATTTTGTAGTAATTAAAACAACAAGAAAAGGGTCGTACCAAAACTGAAAAAAAATAAGATATGAAACTGAAAGGTTTAGTATGGTTCTTTACCATTGCATTGATTCTAATCTCATTATGGGAACTTTCGTACACTTGGGTTGTGCGAAATTATGAAAATGAAGTGAAAGCCCAGGCTGAAAGGATGGTAAGGAAGCAGTCCCCCAATTTATCGCCTGAAGAAAGGGATGTATTGGTTAAAATCAAAACCCAGAAAATACTTGATAGCACTAGAGACAAAGAGATTTTTCCTGTTGTAGGAACTACCTATCAGAAGTGTAAAGAAAACGAACTTAATCTTGGTTTGGATCTTCAAGGAGGTATGAGTGTTACCATGGATGTAAGTTTGGATGGGATGATAAAATCTTTGAGTAACAATCCCCAGGATCCTAAATTATTAAATGCTTTAAATACTGCTAATGCTGAAAAAGCAAATAGCGAATCTGATTACATAACATTGTTCAGCGATGCTTACATTAAACAAAATGGTGCAGGTAAATTATCCTCTTTATTTGCCGGTCCATCTAAAGAAATCAAAATTGGTGACAAGGCCAATATTGTT
>CAMCAY010000082.1 GCA_945872815.1 Chitinophaga pinensis | reverse complement strand
AATACAACGTTTTTTTTGGAAAATTTCGTTTTGATTTCATTCAAACAGATTTGTTGATTTTTAGACAATTCAAAGTCAATGGAAATATCCTTTGGCAAAGAATGAATTCTGTCAACGTTCATTTTTTCTGCAATCAGAATTTTCTTTTCACACAATGCATTGAACTGAGCTGGAGAGGCATTGGATTTTTTCAAAAGGGCAGATTTTAAAACCGCAGATTCTGTCTTATTCAAATGAATAAATGCCAGCAACAATTCCATCTGCTTATGAGCACCCTTCCAATCGTTCAGTAATGACGACAGTTTTTTCTCATCAGAATAAACGGGATTAAGCTTTACAAAAGTCTCTTTTTTCGGTTTATATTTTTCGTTTAATTTTTCCCAAATAAAACAAATATTCTTATCCAGTAGAGATTTAATTACAGGATAAACATGCGATATGTCCAACAACTGCTGCACTTCAGTAATTTGCAATTGCTTTTTTATCAACAAAGCTTCTGCAACAATAAATTCCTCGTCATTGAGATGAGAGAAATCTTCACCTGCATCCTCATTAAATAAAATATTTGTTTCACTACTCAGTTTAAAATTGGCTGGTAATGCCGCAGACATCACTTCACCCAATGAGCACATATAATAATCACTTATCCATTTCCACAACTGCATTTGCTGAGGGAATAAGATAGGATCATCGTCCAGTATATTTAGAATTGGTTTAGACTGATAAGATGGTTTAACGTTAGAAACAGCCCAGATGATGCCGGCATATTTTTTATTTTTCCCAAACACCACTTCAGCCCTACAGCCAATTTTTATTTTACTTACAAGATTTGGGGGCACTTCGTAAGTATAAGTGGTGGGCAATGCAAGAGGCAAAATAATTTCTGCCCAACATCCGGCATTGTTATTTCCTATTTCATCAAACAAAGACATTTTATCATTCACTTTTTATCCAGCTAGCCTTGTAATTAATTAATGCAGACTCCATCACATCGTATACTTTTTGTTTTAAGTCAGATATGTTTTCAATCGTGTAGTTGTCTACAGGAATTTCTTCCAAATAAACCACCCTAGATTTACCTGGTGTAAGAGAAAGTGCTTTATTGTAATTCAAACGATCAAAAGTATCAAGGAAGAGTAATGGCTTGATGGGAGTATTAGTTTCAATGGCGATTCTGAATGCACCATCATAAAAATTAATGAGTGGTTTTTTGGTTTCATTGAAAGTTCCTTCCGGAGAAAGGATGATTGAAATATTATTACTGATAGCATTTTTCAAATCTTCAACACACCTTGCACGGTCTTCTTTATCGGCTCTGTTAACCATTATTACAGCACTGCTGTATATAAATCCAAATATAGGAACCTTGCCAATTTCATATTTTCCCAATCCTCTGATGTGCTGTTTGCGTATAGCTTTCAAAATAACCAATGCATCCAAATAAGAAATGTGATTGAAAACAAAAATCACAGGCTTACTTCTGTCATGGGGATAGTCATAAATATTGTAATGAAATATCCCAAGCAATAGCATGGCAATGTCAACAACATACCTGGTTAAAATATAAATCACATTGCCCCTTTTTTTCACAGGTAGAAAAAAAGTCAAAATAACTAAAGGAAAAAGAATCAAAAGCAAGATTGCAAAAACAATACAAGCATATATATTGTACAAAAATTGTAAAAACCGGAGGATTGAACGCATAGATTGTGTAAAAGTAGTCAGATTTGACCGTAAGCAAAGAAATGAATTTCAAAAACATTCATTAACTAAAAACTTATAATTAAGATCAGCTTAATTATGAATTTTTAACTCAGACTAAAGAAACAAAAAATTTACAAATGAATATCTCCTAAAACATATTATCTTAATGCCTAAATTCAAAAGCCCATTGATAACTAATTTTTAGTAATATTAAAGTGAAAATTGAATATTAAAGGCCATTTTCAGTTCATTTTTGGTATTTTTTGAAAAAATATAAAAAAACTGCTCTCCAATAAGGCAAAATACTTACCTTTGCCGTCCAAAATTCGGGTAAGTTATGTTAGCAGTAGTAAAAATCGCAGGTCAACAATTTAAAGTAAAAGCCGGAGACAGTTTATACGTTCCGCATATTGATGGCAAAACCGGTGACTCGGTTGAATTCACTGATGTCTTAATGACTGACAATGGTGGAAGCATCAGCAGCGGATCAAACGTAAAGGCTGTTGTAAAAGCTGAAATTGTAAATGACTTAATCAAAGGTGATAAAGTTATCGCTTTTAAAATGAAAAGAAGAAAAGGTTTCCGTAAAAAGCACGGACATCGTACGCAGTATACTCACATTAAAGTAACTGCAATTGCTTAATTGATTTATGATGAATTAATACTTCATTATTAAAAAACCTAAACAACAATGGCACATAAAAAAGGTGAAGGTTCCGTAAAAAACGGTCGCGACTCACAAAGTAAAAGATTGGGTGTAAAAATTTTTGGTGGACAGTCTGCCATGGCCGGTAACATTATTCTGCGTCAGCGTGGAACAGTTTACCATCCAGGAAAAAATGTTGGTCTTGGAAGAGACTACACTATTTTCGCATTGACTGATGGTGTGGTAGAATTCAAAAAAGGTAAAGGAGATAAAACCCATGTCTCTATAAGCACCATTTAAAAAATTTAAAAAAAATTAAAGTTTTTTTTGGTAATTTAAAAATTGTGTTTAATTTTAAGCATTATTTACTAACCAATTAAATTTTAAACAATGGCTACAAAGAAAAAAGCTGCTCCTAAAAAAGCTGCTGCAAAGAAAGCTGCTCCTAAAAAAGCTGTAAAGAAAGCTGCTCCTAAGAAAGCTGCTGCTAAGAAAGCTGCTCCTAAAAAAGCTGTAAAAAAAGCTGCTCCTAAGAAAGCTGCTGCTAAAAAAGCTGCTCCTAAAAAAGCTGCTCCTAAGAAGAAGTAAGCTGTACTTTGCTCAGCGAGCAAAAGATAGTGGTCCCGGTTTTTACCGGGACTTTTTTTATGCCCTATCAGATACTCCCGCGGTATTCACTATTATTATTTATTTGTCCTTGTGAAATTTGTACATAGTTTATTTATACGCACTGGATATTATTTTGGGGAGCACCTCATTATTAATCGGCTTTCATTACTTTTGAAAAATGGATAATTATCAAATCGCTGACTATTTTTCATTGCTATCCAAACTAATGGATATACACGGAGAAAACGCTTTTAAATCAAAATCCTATGCATCGGCAGCATTCTCTATAGAAAAACTCCCTCCTCTTTCTGAAATTCCTTTTGAAAAAATTGCCTCATTGAAAGGAATAGGATCATCTGCCGCCCAAAAAATAATAGAAATTCTGCAAACGGGAAAATTGCTTTCCTTAGAGGATATTATTTCGAAAACGCCTGAAGGTATTTTTGAAATGCTTCAGATTAAAGGTATTGGACCAAAAAAAATTAATACCATCTGGAAAGAAATGGAAATTGAAACAATTGGTGAACTATTGTATGCTTGTAAAGAAAATAGGCTAAAGTTATACAAGGGATTTGGTGAGAAAACTCAACAAAATGTAATTGACTCCATAGAATTCTATTTCAAAAACAAAGGACGCCATTTATATGCTCAGGTAGAAATGATTGCGGATGGTTTACTTGCATTTCTAAATAATATTTTTCCCGTAAATAAAATCGATATCACCGGTTCTTTTAAACGTCAGCTTGAAATCATTGAAGAACTTGAATTTATTATTGATACCCCTCCTGAAATAGTGGAGTTGAATATGTCAAGTAAAGAAGAATTTGAGCTGACAGAAAAAAATGAAAAATACCTTCAATATTCAACGCCCTTGGGTATTGAAATCAAAATTCATTCTACAGTTTCCGAACTGTTTATTGAAGATTCTATTGTATTAAGTTCATCGGTTGAATTTAATACAGCCCTTAAAAATATCAAAGACAAAAAAATATTTTCTGCAAAAACTGAGGAAGAATATTTTATGTCACTTGGATTACCGGTAATCCCTGCATATTACAGAGAGCATGAACATGCTATTGAAAATATCCAACTAAAAAAGGCGAACGATTGTATTGATGTAAAAGACATCAAAGGTATTATCCATTCCCACAGTAACTGGAGCGATGGCAGCAATACCATTGAAGAAATGGCTTATGCAGCCCAATCATTGGGAATGGAATACCTTGTTATAAGCGACCATAGTAAATCTGCATTTTATGCACAGGGACTTTCGGAAGAAAAAATAATGGCTCAGCATCAGTATATAGATGAACTGAACATCAAACTCGCCCCTTTCAGAATATTTAAAAGCATTGAATCTGATATTTTGAATGATGGCAATCTGGATTACGCTGATAAAATATTGAATCAGTTTGATTTGATTATTGCCTCCGTTCACAGCAATTTGAAAATGAATGAAGAAAAAGCAATGAGCCGATTGATCAAAGCCATTGAAAACCCTTTTACCACCATTCTTGGACACATGACAGGAAGACTTTTATTAAGCAGACCAGGATATCCCATTAACCATCGTACAATCATTGATGCCTGCGCTGCCAATAAAGTGGTGATTGAATTAAATGCTCACCCAAGCCGACTGGATATAGACTGGAGACATATTGAGTATGCACTTGAAAAAAATGTACTAATCTCCATCAATCCTGATGCGCATACTATTGACGGATTGAATGATGTAAAATATGGTGTGTTAACAGCACAAAAAGCAATGCTACCAAAGAAAAGTAATTTAAGCAGTTTTAGTTTGAAGGAATTTACAGATTATATCCAAAAAACAAAATCAACAAAGTGCAATCAATGACCCTGATGCTGGTTTTGACACTATCCCTTAAACTGTGTAAGTTAAAAAATATTGGGGTTTGACTTTTGCTAAAGTCGAACCCTATTTTCAAATATAGTTAAGAACTGATTTAGGATAAGCCCCCAGTTATGGATAGGCATTGTCCATTTTTTAGTAGCTTCTCT
>CAMCAY010000081.1 GCA_945872815.1 Chitinophaga pinensis | reverse complement strand
ATGCAGCTCATCGCCTGTCTTGAACTGCTTTAAAAATTCGTCTGATAGTAGGTCTTCCTTTTTCATAACGTGTGTTTGGTTTAAAGTTATTAATTGTTGGGGTTTAAACCCCAACAATTAATAACTTACACACTTCATAAGATAGTCCCTTGAATAACCAATATCAGAATTATATTTCAATCTTACACTATCACCAGTTGCAGCAGCGTTATTTGTTTTAAATCTTACAACAATAATTCTGCTGTTAATATTACCAGAATCAATAACAGCTTTAGATGTATCAATTGTTATATCACCTGTTAAAGACCCAACAAATGACCATAGATATCCTTTAGCTGCCACTGCATTAGTGCTTGCAGTCGGTAAATTTGGCGCAATGAAACGATATCTTTTTTCACCACATACAGTCGGAGTAACAGCAATTATGGTAATAGAAGCCGGTGGTGCAGGAACTGATAATAAAAGATTATTAAATACTGGTAATTTATTTGAAAAATTATTAGGATTATCTGTATCAGCAGCAAAAGAAAATATCACCAAGAAATTCAATGCAATACTTAAGAAAAATCTGTACATAATATTTAGTTTATTTCAATAAATATAAATTGAAATACTGAAATATTAGTATTTATTTTCAGAAAATATAAAAATATAAATTAAAAAATACCCCTATTTACATTTTTACTTTTGATTTTTAAATTGTTACAATTAATCCCTTCCTCCACGATTAAAACCATCTCTGCCACCTCCAAACATCATGCGCATTTCTCTCATTGGCTTTAATTCAACGTCTTTGGGAAGTGAAAATTCTTTATTGTCTATTTCTTTATCCAATTCAATTTTGGTAACGGCAACATCAAGGATTCTATTTCGGCGCATTTTTGTAGTATATCCCATAACGAACCCATCTACATTGTCAAGCCCCTTTAAAGTAGGAACCATATTGCTCATCATTCCCGGTAAATTGCTAAATCCACCGGTTGAATTTAAATTTTTTAGTTTGATGTCAGGTGCATACCATACAATTGCTGTATCCTTATTCATCATAAATCTTGTTGATACAATAAACGCTTTGTTGCATAAAATGCCAGCAATTTTTTTTGTTTCATTGGTTTTTATGATGTCAGTAGACAAGTTGTCTCTGTCGATTAATGACGTTCTTTTTGCGGAAGTATCTTTTTTTCTTCTTTCCTGCATCATGCTGTCTCTTTGCTTTTGCATGTCTACCTGTTCTGAATCTGAGGTATAAAATCCCATTTTATTTCCCATCATTTCCATAATGGAAGTTGTGATTTTTTTGTTATTATCCCTGTAAATAGCAAATCGTCCCATTTCAGATTTGATATTAGTTTTAATAGAATCATTTTTCAGGTAAGTGATGAATTTTGTTTCTCCGTCCATCATATTTCTGAAATTCATACCTCCTCTCATTTCTTGGTTGCTTTGTAAATTCTGCACATCTTCTTCTTCAGGAGCAATGATGTTCATTGTTGTATAAATAACGGCTTGCTGGTGAATTTTAGTTTGAGCGAAGGTTGCAATTGTAAATAACAAAATAAAACTGGTTAAGTATAACTTCATATTTTGATTTTTTGGCAAATTTAACTAACATATTTTTATGTTTTATTACTGTTTTTATTGTTTAACAATATTTATTTATGACTATCAAACAAATAAATATCTTTTTTCTACTTTAAATTTAATGTAGATATATTTATATAAAAGAATAATATATTTATATCTAATTTGATTCAATTATTACAAAAAATCATGTATTTTACGTAGGTTTGCCAACTTAATAAAAATTTGAAAAAGTGCGTTTAAAGAGTTTAGAAATCAAAGGATTTAAAAGTTTTGCTGATAAAACTGTCCTCAATTTTGATGAAGGAATCACTGGTGTTATAGGTCCTAATGGATGCGGTAAAAGCAACATCATTGACAGTATTCGCTGGGTAATTGGTGAGCATAAAATAAGTAATCTAAGAAGTGAAAATCTAGAGAGTCTTGTTTTTAATGGAAGTAAAACCAGAAGTGCGAGCGGACTCGCAGAAGTGAGCCTAACTTTCGAAAATACCAAAAATCTACTCCCAACTGAATTTAGTACTGTTACGATTTCCCGAAAATATTACAAAAGCGGAGAAAGCGAATATCGCCTGAACGATGTTTCTTGTCGACTCAAAGACATCCATAACCTGTTCATGGATACTGGCGTAAGTACTGACAGCTACGCAATCATTGAATTGGGAATGGTGGATGATATCATAAAAGATAAAGAGAACAGTCGTAGAAAAATGCTGGAACAGGCAGCAGGAATTACTATTTATAAAACCAGAAAGAAAGAAGCAAAACTTAAACTGGATGCAGCTGAACAGGATTTAGCACGTATCGAAGATTTACTTTTTGAAATCAATAACCAATTAAAAAGTTTAGAAAACCAGGCCAAAAAAGCAGAGAAGTATTTCGAAATTAAAAAAGAATACAAAGAAGTTAGCATTGAGCTTGCCAAAGCTGCATTAGAAGGGTTTAATATTACCTATAGGGATTTAAATCAACAACAACAGGAAGAAGTTGATAAAAGAATTGAACTCGAAACTTCCATTGCAAAAGAAGAAGCTGCATTGGAACAGGAAAAGCTTGGATTCATTGAAAAAGAAAAAGCATTGCAACAAATGCAACATTCATTCAATGAAATGCTTGACAATGTGAGGAACAAGGAAAACGAAAAAAGTCTTACTGCTCAAAGGTTACAACATTTAAAAGAACGTAAGGTAAGTTTAGATGATTTTCTTGCTAAAGCTTCAGGTCAAATGAGCGGCTTGCAAGAAAGTATTTCTTTTACCGGAAAGCAAATTACCGAAGAACAAGTTAAGCTAGATCAATTAGATAAAAAACTGGATGAATTAAAACAAACAGTAGAACAAAAGCGTACCATTTTTGATGATCAACGTAGTGCTATTGATATCATCAGAAAGGAAAATCAATCAATACAACGGAATCAGTTTGATGCAGAAAAGAAAGTGGCTGTAGCTGATACATCCATTCAAAATATTCAAAGATCTGTATCACAGTTGGAAGAGGAAAAAACGCAAAGGATTCAACAAATCGCTCAATTGGAAGAAGACAAGAAAAAGAAAGAAGATGAATTGAGTCAAAGTAAATTAAGTCTTCAGCAATTACAAGAGGAACAAGAGTTCACAAAAGAACAAATTTTCCAAACTCAAAGCATATTGGAGGGTTTACGCAATAATCTTGCAGAAGAGAACCGGAAACTGGATGCAAAGAAAAATGAGCATGAATTATTAAAGAGCTTGGTGGATTCGATGGAAGGTTATCCCGAAAGTGTAAAATTCCTTCACAAGAATAAAGATTGGAACCATACGGCACCTTTGCTGTCCGATATTATATATGTAAAAGAAGAATTTCGTGCTGCAGTTGAAAATGTATTGGATCCTTATTTGAACTACTATGTTGTAAATAACCTGCAAGAAGGTTTACAAGCAATTCATTTGCTTGACAACAATAAAAAAGGAAAAGCTAATTTCTTTTTGTTGGATAAATTTTCTAAAATTGAACAGTCTCATCAGCCCAATGGCACCATCAAGGCTTTGGATGTGGTTGAGATAGACAATCAATATTCAAATCTTGCACAACATTTGTTAGGTAATGTTTTCATTGCGGAAAATGAAGATGCATTAAATGACAGTAACGGAGCTGTTGTTCTTGAAAAAACCGGAAAATATGTTAAAGGGAAATATTCACTTACAGGCGGAAGTGTAGGATTGTTTGAAGGAAAGAAAATCGGTAGGGCAAAGAATTTGGAAAAGCTTGTAAAAGAAATTGAAGCACAGGATAAAGTAGTCAATGCTTTAAAAGCCGATATTCAGCAACGTCACAACGAAGTAATTGCATTCAATACTCAATTGAAAGAAAATGCTATTAAACAAACGCAGGATCAAATCAATCAACTGACTAATCAAGTATTTGCTTTACACAACAAAATTGAAAACCTGAATCATCAGGAAAATACTGCTGAAAACAGATTGACCGATTTAAATAAACAACTGGAAGAAAGACAAAGTGATATTGCTGCTACCAGAGATGAATTGAATTCATATAACAAGCAGTTGGAAGATTTACAGCAGAAAATGCAATTGGTAGAACAGGATTATTCATCTGCTGAAAAGTCATATAACGAAGCTACTGCTGCATATAATGATGCGAATTTGCAGTTTACAAAACAACAGAGTAAAATATCTTCTATAAATCAGGAACTTGAATTCAAATCAAATCAATTGAATGATTTAAGCAGTCAGATTGATACAAGTAAAACGCAATTAGGAGAAGCCTCCTCCAGCATTGATGAATCTTCGGATAATTTAAAGCAAATTGAAACATTGTTGATTGAATTGCTTAAAAACAAAGAAGCTGATGAGAAAAAATTAAATGAGGCAGACCAAGAATATTACAACCTCAGAAATATTCTCGCTGAAAAAGAAAGTGAATTGCGTTCCAAACAAAAGTCAAAAGAAGGTATAGATCATTTGTTGAACGAAATCAAAGATCGTTTAACTGAATTGAAATTGCAATTAGCCGGAATGAAGGAAAGGCTAAATGTTGAATTCAAAGTAGATTTGGATGCAATTATTGACGAACCCAGGACAACAGAAACTCCTTTGGAAGAGCTTCAGGATAAGAATGAAAAAATGAAGAAGCGATTAGAAAATATGGGGGAAGTGAATCCAACGGCCATTGAAGCATATACAGAAATGAAAAAGCGTTACGAGTTTATTCTGGAACAAAAGAATGATCTGGTAACAGCTAAAGACAGTTTGATGCAGACGATTCAGGAAGTGGAAGCTACTGCCAATCAGCAATTCTTAGATACGTTTAACAAAACCAAAGAGAATTTTCAAAAAGTTTTCAAAGCCTTGTTTACAGAAGAAGATACAGCTGATATGATTTTAGTAGATCCTGAAAACCTTGCTGAGACAGGAATTGATATTGTTGCCAAACCAAAAGGAAAAAGGCCGAGTAGTATTGGCCAATTAAGTGGAGGAGAAAAAACGTTGACTGCTACTGCTTTATTGTTTGCTATCTATCTTATAAAACCAGCGCCATTTTGTATTCTGGATGAGGTGGATGCTCCGCTTGATGATGCCAACGTGGGGAAGTTCACTAACATGATCAAGCAATTCAGTGAAAACTCTCAATTCATCATTGTGACGCACAACAAAATGACAATGAGTGCTGTAGACGTAATATATGGTGTAACAATGCAAGAAGCAGGAGTGAGTAAGCTTGTCCCTGTTGATTTTAGAAGTCTCAATTAATTTATACAAACAATCACTTTATAATGCCCGATGTTTTATCGGGTATTTTTTTGTCCTATAAAATGTTCAATACTGTTGAAATAAATAATTAGTTTAACAGTTTTCCTAATCTTCCCCCGCCACCTGCAAAAAATACAGCATTCCCTTTTTTGGCTTTTCTGCATACATGAAAG
>CAMCAY010000080.1 GCA_945872815.1 Chitinophaga pinensis | reverse complement strand
TTGGGTCATTTTATCCCGGCCAAATTATTTAAAACCCGGGTTGAAAAATTTTACCTGTTTTTTGACATTAAATTTTCTTTACTCAAAAAGAAAATTGGCGAAACCGAATACGGGATTGGCTGGCTTCCGCTGGGAGGATATGTGAAAATATCGGGGATGATTGACGAAAGCATGGACAAAGAGCAAATGGCTTTGCCACCACAACCTTGGGAGTTTCGCAGCAAACCAGCTTGGCAACGCCTCATCATTATGTTGGGCGGTGTAACGGTCAATTTTATTTTGGCCTTTGTGATTTATATCGGAATGACTTTTTACTACGGTGAATTATACCTAAAAAATAGCGAATTAAAAGACGGAATAGCCGTAACCTCAAAAGTAGGCGAAGAACTGGGCTTTAAAACCGGCGATAAAATCCTAGCCATAGACGGTGAAACAATCACCAAATTTAATGAGGTGCCCAACAAATTGTTATTTGCCAAAAGCGTTGATATTGAGCGCAACGGAGCCAATCAAACCATTTCACTGCCAATTGATTTGATTAAAAAAGTGATGGGTGGCGAAAAACGTCCGTTTATTGGGTGGAGAGAACCTTTTGCTGTGGGCTTAGTGGACGACAAATCGGCCAACAAAAACAACTTGAAACCCAAAGATATTGTGTTGCGCATGGGCGAGCAATCGACTCCCTACACGGACCAAGTAATTGCCTATGCCGAAGCGCACAAAGGGCAAACTGTAGCGGCCGTAATTTTGCGCAACGAAGTGGAAACTCCCGTGAATTTGCAGATAAACGCACAAGGAAAAATTGGGGTTTACCAAGCCCGCTTGGGTGTAGAAAGTTTGGAAAAATTAGGGATTTACAACTTTACTGAGCAACACTATAGCTTTTTTGAATCGATTCCGGTGGGTCTCCAAAAAGGAAAAGACCAAGTGTTGGGTTATGGCAAACAACTCAAAGCCATTTTTAATCCAGAAACTGGTGCCTACAAAGGCGTAGGTGGGTTTAAAGCCATTTTTGATATTTTCCCTAAAACCTGGAGTTGGGAAGTGTTTTGGAGCATTACTGCGATCCTCTCGATCATGTTGGGAGTCATGAATTTATTGCCCATTCCTGCCCTTGACGGAGGCCACGTAGTGTTCTTGTTGTACGAGCTAGTCAGTGGGAAAAAACCAAGTGATAAATTCTTGGAAAATGCCCAAATGGTGGGATTTGTTATGCTTATTACACTACTTGTTTTTGCCAACGGAAACGACATTTACAAGGCCATTATAGGCAAATAATTATTTTTAGAAAATTTGTACGCATTTATTTGCAAAAAATATTTTTCGCGTTATATTTGCAACCGCTTTAAAAGGCAACACGCCTTCCTCCTTAGCTCAGTTGGTTAGAGCATCTGACTGTTAATCAGAGGGTCCTTGGTTCGAGCCCAAGAGGGGGAGCAAATTGTAAAAAGAGGTCATTTTTGACCTCTTTTTTATTTCTACAATTTTGTATGTATGTATTCAAACTAAAGTGGACTTTTCCTAAGAGAGTATTTAATTAATATTTCAAATTTAATAATTTTTGAAAACACTCTTTTTAGTTTTTGACTAAATCAGTACACTTTTTGCTGACGATTTACAGTTTTTACCAAATGTTACTGGGTTTATGCCTGTTTGCTTATAGGTTTTGTAGGTTGGAATTATAAATGACACGAGCAAATAGGCAACTAAATAAATAGGTAAATATATTTTTAGATAGTTTATCATTGGTTTAAAATTTAAGTTTTATTCCTCCATTTATAGTTGCTCCTTCTGTGTGTGTCCAAATATCGTCGAACGTTGGGTTGCTGTGCGAACCGTTTACGACTGGTTTATAGTTGCTTTGTCGGGTGTCGGTAAAGTTTTCGAAATTGATAAAAAACGAATAGTTTTTCCACAATGTTTTTTCTGCCATAAACCCGAATTCCCAAAATGTTGGCGTTTGAATACCGTTATACAAAAATTGTCGGTCTGTAAAAAAGCCTTCTAAACCGAGTTTAAAATTGTTTTCTTTCTCGAATATTAATGCCATATTTAATTTATTTTTTGGCAATAATGGCAAAAACTGATTGGTTGTTAAATATTTTGCTTTGGCATCTGTGAAAGTGTAACCCACGAAAAACTTTAAATCTTCTTTGTATATAAATTTCAAATTGGTTTCAAAACCATTACTAATTAATGGCTTATTGGCATTTATAAAAAATGTATTTGTACCGCTGTTTTGTAAAATTAATGGTTTATTTATTTGCGTTAAAAAAAACATTTGGTTGATGCTGAAAACAAAATCTTCTGAAATATTTGTTTTAAAATTTACATCGGTTGTACCACCAATACTTTTTTCGGCTTCAACATTATTTAACGATAAAACGTTTTGATATTGATTAGTTTCAGTTTGTTCGGTAAAAATGGTTGGAATTTTATAACCTAATCCGCCACCAATTCTGGAACTCCATTTATTATTAAATTTGAATAATGCTGAAATTTTTGGTAAAAAGAACGTTTGATTTTTTGAGAAATTTGAATTTGAATAGTTTACGTTGTCAATTCTTAACCCATTTTCGAGTTTAATATTATCAGAAATATCCCAAGTTTGCTGAATATATGCTCCAATTGTGTTGGTTTTTGCATTGAAAGTAGCCACAGATTTTTGTTTAAAATCGTCGTATTGAAAATTTAAACCTGTAATGATTGTATGTTTTTTTGTGATGAAAAGATATGATGCATCTGTAAATATATTGGTATTGAAACCTGCAAATTCATAATTTGGAATGTTGATTTTTCTATCGAAAAAACTCCAACTTTGCTTTAGTTTGAAACTATTAGTTTCTGTAAATTTTTTATCAAATTCAAAAGTTGTCGTGTTTCTGATGGTTTCGTTTTGCTCGAAATATTTATGAAAACTATCGGCATTTCCGGCAATTACATTCATATCGCCACCTTTCATTGTGCCTTTTGTAAAACTATTGCCCAACATAAAAGTGGTGGTTGCGTTTGGATAATAAAAAATTCGTGGATTGATGGTAAAATTATTTGATTTTGGAATTTCAGAAAAATCATCATTATCAACATCATACGATTTTTGAAGATTTAATAGTCCTAAAATTGCATAACCAAATTTTCCTTTTCGTTGTGATGCGTAACCACCAATATTACTCTGTCCGATGTTGGATTGGTTAACGATAAAATTAAATTCGCCTTGTTCTTTAGGTGTTTTGGAAATGAAATTGACAACACCTGCAATTGCTCCGCCACCAAATAGGGTTGAAGCTGGACCTTTGATAACTTCGACTTGTTTTAAGTCAAGCGGTGGAATTTCGAGAATGCTTAATCCGCTGGCAAAGTTCCCAAAATTGGGATAACCGTCTTTAAGTAATTGTGTGTAGCGACCGTCTAAACCTTGCACTCTGATACTTGCGTTTCCGCTGGTTGCCGATGTTTGTTGTACTTGCAAACCTGTGCTTTCGTGTAAAACCATTGAGACGTTGGACGGTCGCATATTGGATTTTTCGTCTAATTCTTCGGCATCGATGGTTTCAATTCGGGTTGGTGTCTTGCGAATTGTTCGAGTTGTTCTGGTTGATTGTACTCGAACTTCTTCGAGTTCTTCTGGTTCTTTTACTTTTTTTATGGTGTCGTTTTTGACTTGTGCCATTGTGCAAATGCTAAAAAGCATTAAAAATGGCAATATGATTTTGAACATTTTGATATGTATTAGTTAAATTGAATAAATAGACAATCGCGGTGCGAAGCACCGAAAGTGTTTTTGTACGAAGCACAAATTTTTTATTAATTAACTAATTTGAGGTGGTTGCCAAATTTTAGCAGCAATTTTTTTGTTGTAGATAAATGAATAAAAATTTATTTTCTCTTTTAGGTTTTGAAAAATTAAATCTTCTTTGAATAAATAAATTGGGTTTGGAAATTGGAAAACATTTACGCCACAACACGCACAAGAGCAAAATGGCGGACATTGTTCGGTTTCGTGATTGTGTTTTTCGTGATTTGTGTTTTGGGAAACTTCAGTAATTATTTTGGATTCACATTCTTCGCTATCGCTACACGGATAAACCGAAAGCGTTAGAAGTAGAAGTAAAAATAAAATCCAAAAATTTTTCATATTGCAAATGTAATTAATTTTGAATTTGAAGTTTTGATTATTTGCGGTTTTTTTTGTGCGGTTCGTGTCGCTCGTGGGTTTCTGCTAACTAGTATATAGGTCTGACTAAGTCCGACTTATCACCCCAAATTTGGATAGATTGGCGAAAGTTTGTATCGCATTTATTTCAAATATAATCTTTTTTATTAAAATTGTTTAATAAATAAATAATTATTGGTTGTTGATATTTTGAGGTCAAGCTCCACAACTTCAATATAATATGCTGTGTCTATACATAATAATGCAGTGTTGATATTAAACAATAAAAACTCTTTAATCAATATTGGTTCATTCATATGAATAGGTTTTAAAGATTTTATAGTAATATTCTCTGAAGAATTACAAAGGTAATAATTGCGACAAATAATTATTTTTTAACTCATTGTTTTTCTAATAGTTAAGTAAATTATCAAAGCATCAAATTTGCAACTTTCTCCAATAGGGGGAGCAGACTACAAAAGACTTCACAGAGATGTGAGGTCTTTTTTGTTTTTCATTTGCATACAATTTGCATACAAGAGTAAATATTCTATACATCAAAACAAATAATCCTCTAGAGTTTTGATACCATACTACTGATACTATTTTAATAATTTTTAAGTGCAAAAAGATATGAAAAATTAAAAGTACATTAAATTATTTATAAAAAAAAGAATTACATTTGAGTTAATTAAGCTACAAAATAGCGACTATCACTCTTAAAAATCTATTTTATCGCTTTGTCGAAAGATAGCTATCAACTTAAAAAAATAAATACTATGAAATACCTTAACTTCTTCTTCTTATTTGTAAGTTTTGTAAACGCACAAAACGTTCAAGAACCTACTGATAATATTTATGTAAAACAAATCTGGCCGCAACAACAAATGTTTTTAAACAATGGGAGTAAATCAAGAAATTACCTTGAGGTTAATTTACCGGCAAATACAATTGAATGGTATTTTTCTTTTTCGACAAGTGAGGATGAAGCTTCAAAAAAGAGTTTAGATTTATTTACAAAAGTAAGTATGGTGGCTGCTACTGCATTTGCAACTGGTGGCACTGGTATTGCCGCAGCCACAAGTATAGCTAATAAAATAGAAGTGCCTCCTGGAAGTGCTGCAATTGATGTTTATATATTAGATGGATCTAATGTAAATAAGTTTTTAAATAAATCTGATAAATGGTATAATGGTAGTGACAACTATTCTTCTCTTGCCTCTTTCCCGCAACGCAAACAAGGTAAATTTCCTGTTGTAAATTATACTTCAGGCACATACTATATTGGGTTATGTAATACTGCTACATTAAATAGTGTTAATGTGTCAATTGAAGTAGTTGCTATTGCAAGAAAAAAATCATTAGATGAACTCGG
>CAMCAY010000079.1 GCA_945872815.1 Chitinophaga pinensis | reverse complement strand
TTATCATTATTTTTGTTCTACAAAGCACGAGTTCTTTATCACTTTTTTAGCCTCCTTTTTTAGGCCCCGATCCTGAGATTTTTGAAATCGTTTTTTAGGGGGTCAATTTGAAACGGAACGAGGGGGTCAGTTTAGCCGGATTTTACAATTTATCATTTGTTGTCAGGAAATTGGATGTTTTATCATTTGTTCACCCCAAAATTTTGCAAGTTTTTTGCATGAAAAAAGGGTTTAAGAATTTTTACATTCCTAAACCCTTGATTTTCTTAGTGGGAGCACACGGGCTCGAACCGCGGACCCTCTGCTTGTAAGGCAGATGCTCTAAACCAACTGAGCTATGCTCCCTTCCGTTTAAGGACTGCAAATATAAGGCATTATTTATTTCTGCAAAATTTTTTCAATAGATTATATTTTTATTTTCCAAACAAATTAATCTGCCTTTTTATCAATTTACTATAATTTTGCAACTGTCTATGTTTTACAATAACGCTACAAACCCATTTGTTTCAGAAGATTCGAATACTGACCTTCTGGAAGACACTGACTCTTCCTATCAATTGATTGTTTGGAACGACGATGTAAACACTTTTGATTGGGTGATTGAAACACTTATTCAAATTTGCGGCCATACCAAAGAGCAAGCCGAACAATGCACGATTCTTATTCATTACAGAGGAAAATGCTCCGTTAAAAAAGATTCGTTAAATAAATTAAAACCCCTGTGCGAAGCCATCATCGACAGAAATATCAATGCCACAATCGAAGATATTTCCTAATGACATTAATCCGTTTATTACAATTACTCTTATCTTTTATTATCCAATAATCGCTTTCGTTTTGTAACTTCGCTAGCCTACAAACTCTATATATTTAATGGAACTGTCTAAAAATTTTGAGCCCCAAAGTATTGATCATAAATGGTATAGTCATTGGTTGAATAAAGCATATTTTAAAAGTACTCCCGATGACCGAACCCCCTACACCATCGTTATGCCCCCTCCAAATGTTACCGGAGTATTACACATGGGGCATTGTCTGAACAATACCATTCAGGATATTTTGATCAGAAGAGCAAGAATGATGGGATACAATACCTGTTGGGTTCCAGGAACAGACCATGCATCCATAGCAACAGAAGCAAAAGTGGTGGCTATGCTCAGAGAAAGAGGCATCACAAAATCTTCATTGAGCAGAGATGAATTTTTATCTTATGCATGGGAATGGAAAGAAAAATATGGTGGTATCATTTTACAACAATTGAAAAAACTGGGATGCAGTCTCGATTGGGATCGAACTACATTCACCATGGATAAAGATTATTATGATTCTGTAATAAAGGTTTTTGTTGACCTCTATCAAAAAGGAGTGATTTACAGAGGAAAAAGAATGATCAACTGGGATGTGAAAGCACTTACCGCCTTAAGTGACGAAGAAGTTATCCGTAAAGAAACAAAACAAAAATTATATCACCTCAAATATACTGTTGAAGGAAGTGATTCACCAATTATTGTTGCAACTGTAAGACCTGAAACAATCATGGGTGACAGTGCCATCTGTGTGCACCCTGAAGATGAACGCTATAAACATTTACATGGAAAATTTGCGTTCGTTCCTTTGATTAACAGACGCATCCCTATCATTACCGACGAATACGTAACCATGGAATTTGGAACTGGTGCGTTGAAAGTCACTCCTGCACACGACGTTAACGACTATGCGCTTGGAGAAAAGCATCAACTGGAAGTTATTGATGTGTTTAATGATAATGGAACATTAAGCGAAGCAGCACAAATCTATGTTGGCATGGACAGATTTGAAGTGAGAAAAAAAATTGCTGTTGAACTGGAAGAAAAAGGTTTCTTATTAAAAACTGAAGAATACACCAGTGAGGTTGGATACAGCGAAAGAACGGATGTGGTTGTAGAACCGCGATTAAGCCTGCAATGGTGGCTAAGTATGAAAGACATTGCCACGCCTGCTTTAAAAACAGTGATGGAAGAGGAAATAAAATTCTATCCTCCAAAATTTAAAAATGTTTACCGTCACTGGATGGAGAACATCAAAGATTGGTGCATCAGCCGCCAGTTGTGGTGGGGGCATCGCATTCCTGCATGGTACGACAATGAAGGAAGATTTGTAGTTGCAGAAAATGAATTCGAAGCAAAAAAATTATTTGAATCGCAATACGGAATTTCTAATGCATCGCTAAAACAAGATGAAGATTGTCTTGATACATGGTTCAGTAGTTGGTTATGGCCGTTTGAGGTATTCAAAGGATTGAGCAATCCGAACAATGCCGATGTAAACTACTACTATCCTACTAATACGCTGGTTACTGCTCCCGATATCATTTTCTTTTGGGTTGCCCGTATGATCATGGCCGGATTGGAATACAAAAAGGAAATTCCATTTAAAGAGGTTTATTTTACCGGAACGGTAAGAGATAAACTTGGCAGAAAAATGAGCAAGAGCTTGGGAAACTCACCTGATTTATTGGGCTTGATTGATCAGTATGGAGCAGATGCCACCCGCTTTGGAATTATGATTGCCTCTCCTGCCGGAAACGATATTCTGTTTGATGAAGCCGCATTGGAACAAGGCAGAAACTTCAATAACAAAATATGGAATGCGCTGAAATTGATTAAAATGTGGGAAGGAAGAATATCTTCTGACATTGTCAATGACAATCTTTTTGCCATCAAATGGTTTGAGATCAGACTCGCAGAAGTGAGTTTAGAAGTAGATTCCATGATGCAGCAATTCCGTTTAAGTGAAGCCTTAAAAACAATCTACTCATTGATATGGGACGATTTCTGCAGTTGGTACCTTGAATGGATTAAACCAGGATTTGAGCAACCTATTAACAGTGAGGTATATAACAAAACGATTGGTTTCTTTACCGATCTGATGCAATTGCTACATCCATTTATGCCTTTCGTTACTGAAGAAATGTATCATCAGTTGACAGAAAGAAAAGATGATTTATGTACCAAACTTTATGAAATTAAGGCTGCTCCTGATAATACAGTTTTACAAATAGGTTCTTTGTTGAAAGATACGATCAGCGGACTTAGAGATGTGAGAAACAAACAACAGGTTAAACCGAAAGAGACTATAAAGCTATTCATTCAAACAGAAAACCAAAGTACTTATCAGGAAATTGAGAATATACTGTCCAAGCAAGTAAATACGAGTGAAATTGGCTATACACAAGAAACTGTTGCAGGTTCATTTACAACGGTTATTGGAAAAGATAAATTTTATGTTGTAACGGAGCAACCTATTGATACTGGCAATCAGAAAGCCGGATTGGAAAAAGAACTCAATCATTTGATTGGATTTTTATCATCTGTAGAGAAGAAACTGAATAATGAAAAGTTTGTTCAAAATGCAAAGCCGGAAGTCATTGCATTGGAACAAAAGAAAAAATCAGATGCCGAATCCAAAATAAAAGTAATCGAAGATGCACTGGCACTATTGGGTTAATCTTTGTTATTAATCAGGATTATGATCATAAAGGATGCAAATTTAGCGGATATTCCTGTCATACAAGATCTGGCTTATAAAATATGGCCAGTAGCTTACAGAGATATATTAAGCAAAGAGCAACTTCAGTATATGCTAGGGAATATTTACAGTAATCGTTCTCTACAATCCCAAATATCTCAAGAACATCATTTTTTTTTGATAGCTTTTGATGATAACTCACCTATTGCTTTCGCATCATACAGCAATGTATCCCAAACGAAAGAAGAAAATAGATTCAAACTACACAAGCTATATGTATTACCCGGGTATCAGGGAAAAGGAATAGGTAAATCCATTATTCAATACATTTTTGAAAAAATAACATCTTCAGTAAATACAACACTTGTATTGAATGTAAACAGATTCAATAATGCTGTTGAATTTTATAAGCGTATTGGATTTCGTGTTATTAAAGAGGAAGATATTGATATTGGGAATGGATTTTTTATGAATGATTTTGTGATGGAGAAAAAAAACGAAATATGACATCGCACCATTTAAATGGTGTGTTATTGTGAAAATCACATTTCATAAAAGATGATTCCCTCAAATAACTATGCAATGAAAAATCATTTAACCTGATTTAAAAAACAATTGCCCACCATTTAAATGGTGGGCAATTATAAAATTCTAGAAAGTATCAATTAATAACGATACATATCCGCCTTATATGGACCTTCTTTTGAAATGCCCAAATATTCTGACTGATCGTTGGTCAATACATCTAATTCAACACCTATTTTAGCAAGGTGCAAGCGAGCAACTTTTTCATCCAAATGCTTTGGTAATACATACACTTTGTTTTCGTATTTGTCAGTGTTTGTCCAAAGTTCAATCTGAGCAAGCGTTTGATTGGTGAATGAGTTACTCATTACAAAACTTGGGTGACCAGTAGCACATCCAAGGTTTACCAAACGACCTTCCGCCAATACAATCACATCTTTACCTTCAATAGTATACATGTCTACCTGAGGCTTGATAGTATTTTTAGTATTACCATAATTTCCATTTAACCAAGCCATATCGATTTCTATATCAAAGTGACCGATGTTACAAACAATAGCCTTGTCTTTCATCGATCTGAAATGATCTTCAGTAATCAAATCACGACAACCACTTGCCGTAACTACGATATCCGCTTCTTTCACAGCATCAATCATTTTCTTTACTTCAAATCCGTCCATAGCAGCCTGTAATGCGCAGATAGGATCAATTTCAGTAACGATTACACGAGCTCCTGCCCCACGTAAACTCAATGCAGAACCCTTACCAACATCTCCGTAACCACCAACAACCGCTACTTTTCCAGCCATCATGATATCAGTAGCTCTGCGAATCGCATCTACCAATGATTCCTGACAACCATATTTATTATCAAATTTTGATTTTGTAACAGAATCATTCACGTTGATGGCAGGAATAGGTAATGTACCTTTTGCCATACGCTCATATAAACGATGAACTCCTGTAGTGGTTTCTTCACTCAATCCTTTGATATGAGGTATCAATTCAGGATATTTATCAAATACGATGTTGGTTAAATCGCCGCCATCATCCAAAATCATATTCAAAGGCTTGTCTGAACTTCCGAAGAACAATGTTTGTTCGATGCACCAGTCTGCCTCTTCAATGGTTTGTCCTTTCCAAGCATAAACACCAATTCCTGCAGCAGCGATTGCAGCAGCAGCCTGATCTTGAGTAGAAAAAATATTGCAACTGCTCCATTTTACTTCAGCACCCAAGGCAACCAAAGTTTCAATCAAAACAGCTGTTTGAATAGTCATGTGTAAGCAACCTGCAATTCTTGCACCTTTCAATGGTTGACTTGAACCATATTCTTTACGAAGACTCATTAAACCGGGCATTTCAGCCTCAGCTAATCTGATTTCTTTACGACCCCACTCTGCGAGGCTCATGTCTTTCACCTTGTTTTTCAAGGAAAAGTCGATAGAACTTAATGTTGATGTTGACATATAATTGATTTAGAATGCAAATATACTGTTGAAAGTACAATATTCTAATAATTTTAAAATATTTAGAATAAAGCACTATTT
>CAMCAY010000078.1 GCA_945872815.1 Chitinophaga pinensis | reverse complement strand
TTTCAGCCGGAATCAGGGGGTCAATTTGAAATGGAATGAGGGGGTCAGTTTCAAATGGATTTAGGGGGTCAATTTGAGTGGATTTTCCACGCTTGCAGCATAACGAACAAAAAGCGAAGCGATAGCTGTGTGAATTATTGCCTGCTTTTTGGAGAGGTGCCCACAGGGCAATGCCTTAAGCGAACTTGATTTTTTTCTCCCTTTTTTGATCAAGCAAAAAAGGGATGGCCCAGCGGCCACAGAGCGAAAAATGAAAATGAAAAAGAGAACAAAGTCCCGAACCTTTAATAAACACCGGTCGCAGACCAGCGCTGGTAAAAAACGCTGAAGAATCAACGGTCGCAGACCGGCGCTGGTAAAAGTTCAAAAGTTTAATGGTTTGATATTCAATCTCTCAGGTATATCGTCAACGAACTATCAGAACTCAATCTAAATCCTTGCTTAACAATTTCTTTTTCTATCGGTTTATTCTTAAACCATTTTTGATAGCCCATTTCCGATTCGTAGGTTATAATCAATGCCAGTTTATTAGTTCCATGTTTGGAAATAATTTCATTGATTTCCTCTGTATTTTTTGTCCCTTGATCAAAAGTATACATCTTTCTAGGCGCAGGATTTAAAAAATTAAATAGGTGGGATATTTTACCATAATAAACAACTTTGTAACCCCGCGTTTTTAATTCCTCAGTTTTTTTAGTAACAGCATTGATAAAATCATAATGATTTTTACTTGTTCTGATAGGACTCAATCCTTTTGTTTCAATTTTGTATTGTAGCGCTGTGAGATGGCTATCCTCAAAAATATAATATCGTTGTTCAAAAATTCCGTAAGCAGAAAATCCAATCAGCATATATACTATGAATTTTCGGTCAATCTCTTTTGAAATTTCATAGCAAAAAAGCATCGCTACCGAACAAAGCAGCCCCATTTTCATAAAACCGGTATTTGATCCAATACAAATTGTCAATGTTGACAAATAGATGAAGATGAGTTTTGGGTTTATTTTTTTTACCCTGAAATAGTGAAATGCAAACAAAATAGTAAGAAAAGCGAATAGCATGATTGAATAACTCCAATGGTACACATGGTATGTGTTTTTAAACAGGTAATAAAATATGCTTAAAAAAACAAGTACTGTTATAATGGGATATTGTTTTTTTTGAAAAAAAGCAATCAGCAATAAAATCAAAAATACCATTGAATTATACAGCAATCCCGGTAAGTCCATATAATAGTGCCGAATCAGGTGAAAAATACCGTGTCTTTCATTGGAAGCAAACGAGCTGAAAGCATTTTGAAAATTATGATAGGTCAACAATAGGTAAGTAAAATAAATGAGTGCAGTAAATATCCATAAGTATGAATAATTCATAAATAATTTTTTATTCGTCCAATTGTTTTTTTGTTTGCAATACAAAAAGTAGAAAAATAAAATTGGTAAAAACACAGCGTTGGGAAGTCGAATTAAAATGCTTGATGCAACTAATAATGATAATATAATAATGTTCTTAAAGTTATCAAGTGAATATTTTAAAGTAAACCAAATAGTCAATGATATAAATAAAACTGAAAAGCTGTCAAATCCAAGAATATTGAAATTCATTGGAGTGGCAATTATGAAAAAACAACTAACTAATAAAGTTGAAAAAAATAATTGTTTTTTATTTCTTATCAATCCATACACCAACATAAAACTGACAAAAAATAAGAATGAATTGATAAGGCGATAACAAAACAGATTTTTACCAACAATTAGGTACACTAATTTTAAAATGTGACTGGTAAGTATCGTTTCAAAAGGCAGATTGCCTGTAACTTGGGTGGCTTCATTGATATGAAAAAAGCCATCTGTAAAGTCAAGACCAAATAATGTACCTGAGAAGAAATACAATACTGAAAATAAAATAGGTAATTGGTAATAGGTTGAAATTGAATTTTTGATAAATTCATTGATTGTATTTTTATTTATTGCCATTGCACAATTTTAATTGGTGTAAATTATAAATTTAGTTTCGTACATCTCCTCATATCCCTTTTTAATTAGAAATAATTCTACCTCACTTTTATTTTTCAAACTGTCTTTTAAATTGTTTCCATTGATTAAAAAAATCGCCAATCGTTGATTGTTGTATTTTTTAAGGATGTAATTCATTTCATCAGAATTGTCAAAGGGCTGATAAAAAGTGTATTTTTCTCTTGGTGCAGGTCTTAAAAAACTGAACAAGTGTGAATGAAAGCCATAATAAACGACTTTGTATCCTGTCTTCTCCAAATAATCCGTAATGTCGAGAATTTCGTGCACAGTTTTGTAGTGATCAAAACTTGTATAAATTGGATTTAGTCCATGTACGTTTATTTTATTCGACAATTTAAAATATCCTTTGTCTTCAAATGTTTCGGAAGATAATATTAAAAAGGAAAAAGGGATAAGTATTCCTATGATGCAATAAATGAATTGTTTACTTACAAATTTTGTAGTTTCCATACAACAAAGCATTCCAATCGGGGAAAGAAACGCCATTTTTACAAAGCCGGTATTGGATCCAGCACAGATAATTAGTGAAGTCAAGAAAATGAAAATGATCTTGTAGTTTATTTTTTTGTAATTGAAAAAATAGATAATCAACAACGAAGTGATAAACGATAATATAATAATTGCGTAGTGATAATGGTAAACTATGTATATTCTTTTGTATAAGTAAAAGAATATTAAAATCGATAAGGCAAATAATGAAATCGCCTTGATTTTTTTTAATAAAATGAAGAATAAATAAAGTAGTATAAATACTATAAGATATTGAAATACTAAAAAGCTGTCGTTATAATAATGGTAAATTATTTTTGAAATATGATGTCCTCCTTGTGAAGCAAATGAATGAAAAATATTTGAAAAAGAATGGTAAATAATTAGTAAATAAGAAATGTATAAAAATAAAGTCAATGTGATTAGTAGGATGTATCTTTTAAAGATGTCTATTATTTTCCAATTCAGCAATTTTCTGCAATAAATAAAATAAACTCCCGTAAATGGAAGAATAAATAAATTAGGCATTCTTACCAGCATTGAACAGGCAATCAGAATAGATAGTAGCAATATGTTTTTGAAATTCTTCATTTCGTTATTTAATAAAAAACTAACTGCAGCTGTAATTGTAATGACTGAAAATGAATCAAAGCCAAGAATATTGAAATTCATAGGCGATGCAAGTATGATGAATACGGCTGTAAACAATCGAACCAATGCTTTGTTGTAATACTTCTTTCCAGTATTGTATATTAGGTAGTAGCTAAAAAGAATTAACAATGAATTGAACAGTCTGTACAATACAAGATGTATTCCAAAAATTTTGTTCAATAAAAATAAAATCTGGCTTGAAAGGATCGTTTCAAAAGGGTAATATCCTTCATTTTGAACAGCTTCATTGATATGAAAAAACCCATCTGTAAATTCCAATCCCCATAAAATATTTGAAATAAAATAGCATACTGCCGCGGCTAAAAACAGCAAATGGTATCTTATTGTTTTTTCTTTTAGATTATCTATTAAGTTATTTATAGCGAAATACATTTAAATTTTTTCAGTTTGGGCTTTTGTAAATTGTAAATCGTTCATCAGTATCAATTGTAAATCCTTTTTCTAAAAGTAATTTTTCTACGTAGGTAGTATCTTTTCTTTTTTGATAACCTATATTATCAGTAATAAAAATCGCTATTTTATTCTTGGAATATTCTTTTAAAATACTTTCAATTTCTTTACTACTACCAAATCGCTGATCAAATGAGTAGAATTGCCTTTTGGCAGGATTAAGAAATGTAAACAAATGAGAATAGTAGCCATAGTAAATTACAAGATATCCTTCTTTTTTTAATAGAGCAGATTTTTCAGTTACAGAATGGATGTAACGATAGTGTTTTTCGGTAGTTAATATTGGATTCAAACCTTCGATATTAATTGTTTTTCGAAGCCTAAATAAATTTCCATCTTCGTAGGTCCATCCTGCATTTTCAAAAAATGAAAATGGAATTAAAACAAATAGCCATGAAATCAAATAAATCCGGTCTATTTTTTTAAATGTTTCTAAACAAAACAAAAAGCCGAAAGTGCCGAAAGTAGCGGTTTTTGAAAGTCCGGTGTTAGATCCAATACTAAGAACCAATGATGATAGTAAAACAAAGAGGTACAGGTAGTTTATTTTTTTTTCTTTTATAAACAGGATGGTAATAAAGGAACAATTAAATGCTGTTAAAAATAAAGTATAATTCCAGACGTATGGTGTGTTGAAAATAAATGCATATAGAAATATAAACTGTAAAAACATAAATAAAAATCGCTGATTACTTTTTTTGTTTATTATCCAAAAGTAACTGGCAGTCAGCAGTGTCAGGTAGCAAATAACTCTAATGCTATCTCTTAAATAATTTTTTATCAATAAAATGAAATCGTGGTCATCAACTGAAGAAAATGTTGAAAATGCTGTTGATAAAGAGCCATAGTATATCAATAACCAAGATAAATAAAAAATAATAGTTCCTACAACAACAAAAATAAATACACCGGTTGTCTTTATTATACTCCATGATTTCTCTTTGTAGGATGCAAATAAATATATGCTTATAAATGGAATGATAATGATATTGGGGATTCTGATTAATATAAACAAGCCAATCAATGTACTTAATACTAGCAAGTTCTTAATTGTATCTAAACTGTAATGAAATAAAAAATAAACTATGATAATTAACATCAAAAGGGAAAGAGAGTCATATCCAAAAATATTGTTTATAATAGGAGATGCAAGTATCAGAAATGCTGCTAGCATTAAATTTCTGTTAGAATTAATTATAATTCCTTTGGATGATTTTGATAAAATACAAAATCCCAATAAAGTCAATATTGCATTGCAACATCTATACACAATTAGATGCTTTCCAAATAATACAAACAAAAAATGAAGTATCTGACTTGTCAATAAAGTTTCAAATGGATATGTCCCTTTTATTTGAGAAGCTGCATTGATATGAAAAAAGCCATCTGTGAAATCTAATCCCAAAAAGCAGTTTGAGAAAAAATAAATCAGGCTAATGCCAAGAATTATTTTATGATGGGTTTTTACTAATTTGATAACTTCTGTTGAAATTTTATCAAATTTTAAATTCATTGCATCAAAATTGTTTTGGTTCTAATTCAAAATCATCAAGGTATGAATAATTTTGAGTTTTAATTTTTATTAATGTGCTCTGTTTAAACCTATTTATTCACCTATTTGGTGAACTTATTAACATTGTTGAATTATTACTGCAAAATACCAAGTACTTGGTATTTTATTTGATTTTTATATAATCTACCTTGCGACACTTGTTATTTTTTAGGAAAGAAAATTCCTTTTAATAATTTTTTCAATTCATTGTCAAATTCATATTTACGTAAAACTACCAAAAACATGAGAAAAAATTTATTCTTCATTTTTTTATTTAACCTTGGTCTTGTATTTTTTTCTAATGCTCAAAGCTTAGAAGGTAATTATCAATCTAATGGTTATTTCTTTCATCCTACTGCGTCAAGATATTTACCCCTTAATGGA
>CAMCAY010000077.1 GCA_945872815.1 Chitinophaga pinensis | reverse complement strand
AAAATATGACAGAAGGAATGATCTGAGTATTGTATCCATGTATGAGCTGAATAAAAAATGGAAGTTGTCTGCGTCATTTGTATATGGTACAGGAAATGCGGCAACATTGCCTCAGCGATTTTATATAATAGATGGTAATCTAACGCAGGAGTATAGCAGAATAAATCAATACCGATTGCCCTCTTACCACAGACTAGACTTCTCTGCAATTCTAACTCCCAAAAAAAATCAATATAAAAAAATTAAGTCCGAGTGGGTGTTCAGTGTTTACAATGTTTACAACAGAAAGAATCCTTATTTTATCTATTTTGATCAAACAGGAAATGCGCTTCAAGGTACTTTGCAGATTCAGGCAAAACAGGTTTCTATTTTCCCGGTAATACCTTCTGTAACTTGGAATTTTAAATTTTAAACTTTCCTTTTTTTCTTTGTTGTGGAATAAACAAAATAAAAAGTAGGGGTTAATACAGAGATCAGCAGAATTGGTATGAACCAAATATCCAATTCTGAATGTTGTGTCAAGCAACCATTAATTAACTTGTATAAAATGTAGCTAAATAAAAAAGAGATATTTAATGCAAGTAAATTGAGCATTCTCACTGCTGATTTATATTGAAAGGCCGCATTGGATTCATCAATATTTACTATATAATTGAATCTGTCGGGTCTTTTTCCTAAAATCTTGAAAAGAATCATTAAAATGGTTGTAATTCCCGGTAAGATCCAAATGGTGTTTTTAGAACCATAATCATTGGGTTTACCATTGAAGTCAAAATGAGTGACAATCGTATCGGGTAATAAAGGATAATAAAGGATGGAATATATCCACATAAAAGAAATCATTGCTAATGCAAGGACGGTCAGAATTTTATCTGTTGTATTTTTTTTTAAAACAACAATGGGGCGTTTATCCATAAAACAAAATCAATGGGGTGTTGGTTTTAGAATAAATCTGATAACTCCACTTTTTTCAAAATCAGAAGTGATACGAACTTCGTATCTGTTGGGGCCATCAGTAACAATCATCAACGCCGTGTTGGGAGGTATTGTACCTAGATTTTCCGCATACATCACCAATTCATTTACTTCATTATCATCATCAAAACTAAGTTTGAGGCTAATTGCTTTTTCAGACAATCTTTTATTCGATAAAAGCAGTTTTTTGTTGTAATACAATGAAATGCTGTCGCCGTCTACTTCTCCATTATCATATAAATCAATTTTGATCATTTTATTTTCTACTTCTATCGTTTTTAGTAACTTGCTTTTTCTTTTTTCCAGTTTAGAAATGTCGTTGTTTTCACGATGAAAAGTTGCGTCCTGTCCTTTTTTTTCAGGTTCTGTATTTTCAATTATTGCTTGGTCTTCTGAGGTTATTTTTTTTGATAACTCATCAATTTTATCTTTAATGATTTGTGTTTTTTGTTGATTTTTGGGCTGGTTGGATTTTGCTACCGGGGATTGAGAAATCAGTTTTTCGGACTTTTGTTGATTGTTATTGGTATGGGAGTTTTTTGAAATTAAGTTAGGGTAACTATTAATTAAGCTTCGCCGTGTTAAATAAGTTGTTCCATAACCGCAGTTCCCCTTTTGATTGGGACTGGGAGTCCAGTTTCCTTCAAGGGTTTCGGTATTTCCTTGTTTGAAGTAAGTAAGTTTATGGATTTGCAGGCAATTTGAAACATTGTTTGGAATGTTGGTTTTTGTTCTTTCCGTTTCTCTTACTTCAATGTATTTTTTTTTAAGATCAACGGTACCGGCTACTTTGCAAATAGTATAAAATTTTTTGCCGTTTTCAGTAAAATAGGTGTAAGAAGTGCCGTTGACTTTATTGTCTTCCAAATCCAATTCAAGAACATAGTCACAGGTATCGGCTCCCCAGAAACCATAAGAGGGGCTATTGTCAACGAAACTACCTTTCCATTGTCCAGAAAAGCGCTGTCCATAACCAGTTATAAAAGAGGTCAACAATAAAAAATGCACAAAGTATTTAAACATATCAGAACCAAATTTGATTTTGCAAAAATAATGATGAAAAATACATCAAAAAATAGATTACTGGTATTCTATTAGCAAAGACTTCGTTAAATTTGAGCATTAAATCGTTTTAAAACAATATGATGATTAAAATTACACTGCCCGATGGTTCTGTGAGAGAATATGAAATGGGTATTACAGCAATGGATATTGCCAAGTCTATTAGTGAGGGATTAGCAAGAAAAGTGCTAGCTGCTTCAGTTAATGGGGAAGTTTGCGATATGTCTAGCCCTATAAATCAAGACGCTACTTTTAAATTGTTGACCTGGGATGATGCTGATGGGAAGTCTACATTTTGGCATTCTTCAGCACATTTGATGGCTGAAGCAGTTCAGGATAGTTTTCCACATGCAAAATTCTGGGTTGGACCAGCTGTTGATAAAGGGTTTTATTATGATATCGATCTTGGAGATGTAAAAATGAGCGAAGATGATTTGGTTGTTTTGGAAAAGAAGATGAATGAATATGCCAAACAAAACAATCCATATATCAGAAAAGCGATGCCAAAGAATGATGCAATCAGTTATTTTTCTGAAAAGGGGGATGAATATAAACTGGATCTTTTAAGTAACCTGAAAGACGGAGAAATCAGTTTTTATACTCAGGGATCTTTTACTGATTTATGTCGAGGACCTCATATTCCATCAACCGGTTTTATCAAAGCAATCAAATTAACAAGTATTGCAGGTGCTTACTGGAAAGGAGATGAAAAGAACAAACAGTTGACCAGAATTTACGGGGTTACTTTTCCCAATCAGAAAGAACTGGATGAATATTTATTGATGCTGGAAGAAGCAAAAAAAAGGGACCATCGGAAATTAGGAAAAGAACTTTCTATATTCACTATGGATGATGATGTTGGACAAGGGTTGCCTTTATGGATGCCTAACGGAACAATCATCATCGAAGAGCTTGAAAAATTAGCCAAGGAAACTGAAAATGAAGCAGGTTATAAAAGGGTAGTAACACCACACATTGCAAAGGAAAGCATGTACCTCACTAGTGGTCACCTTCCCTATTATGCCGATAGTATGTTCCCCCCAATGGAATTGGATGGTACCAAGTATTATCTTAAAGCAATGAATTGCCCTCACCATCATAAAATATTTGATGCTGAGCCCAAAAGTTACAAAGACTTACCGTATAGAATTGCTGAATATGGAACTTGTTATCGTTATGAGCAAAGCGGAGAGTTGTTTGGTTTAATGAGGGTAAGATGTTTGCACATGAACGATGCGCATATTTACTGCACGAAAGAGCAGTTTGCACAGGAATTCAGAGCGGTTAATGAAATGTATCTCAAATACTTTAAAATTTTCGGTATTGAGAAATATGTAATGCGATTATCTCTTCACGATCCGGAAAAACTTGGTCAGAAATACATCAACGAACCTGAATTATGGTTGGAAACGGAGGATCTCGTTAGAAAAGTGTTGATAGAAACTGAAGTGCCTTTTGTGGAAGTAAAAGGAGAGGGTGCATTTTACGGACCCAAGATTGATGTCCAGATATGGAGTGCCATTGGCAGAGAATTTACATTGGCCACCAATCAGGTTGATTTTGCTCAGGGACGAAGATTCAAACTAAGCTTTACCAATAAAGACAACCAGCCCGAAGTTCCGTTGATTATTCATAGAGCACCTTTGGGAACCCATGAAAGATTCATCGGATTTTTATTGGAACATTATGCAGGAAAATTTCCAACCTGGATAGCTCCATTACAGGTGAAAATTTTACCTATTAGCGATAAATTCATGGATTATGCCGATAACGTTTTACAAAATCTAAAAAAAGCTGACATAAGAGCAGAAGTAGATGAGCGGAATGAAAAAATAGGTAAAAAAATCAGGGATACTGAAATGCTGAAAGTACCTTACATGCTGGTTATTGGCGAAAAGGAAATGACGGAAGGAAAAGTGTCTGTTCGTAGACAAGGCAAGGGAGATGTTGGAGTTAAGGATCTTCATGATTTTATAAAAGAAATTTCAGCAGAAATTTTAGAAAGAAAAGGAGAATAACGTAATTTGAATGTACATTTGAATATTAAAAACAATATTGTAAACCAAAACAAATAAATGGCTTTTCCAC
Source organism: Chitinophaga pinensis (assembly GCA_945872815.1). Lineage (GTDB taxonomy): Bacteria > Bacteroidota > Bacteroidia > Chitinophagales > Chitinophagaceae > Ferruginibacter > Ferruginibacter pinensis_C. The sequence goes on along the minus strand of CAMCAY010000077.1, from coordinate 1,577 downwards.
CACGACCACCCAGAGGCGCTTTTAATCCTCGTTTTAAAAAAGAGCAACAGCAAGAGCACAGAACAAACTACATGATTAAAGTTCCTGAAGTAAGACTTGTAGGAGATAATGTAGAACCTGGTATTTTTCCAACAGCGGAAGCATTAAAAATTGCTCAATCCCAACAATTAGATTTAGTTGAAATATCTCCGGGGGCTAATCCTCCCGTTTGTAAGATCATTGATTACAATAAATTTCTTTACGACGAAAAGAAAAAGAAAAAGGAAATGAAAGCGAAGTCCAAAACCAGCGAGGTTAAGGAAATTCGTTTTACACCCAATACAGATGATCATGACTTTGAATTCAAAGTAAAACATGCAGAAAAATTTTTAACAGATGGAGATAAAGTGAAAGCACATGTTCAGTTCAAAGGAAGAGCCATCATGTTCAAGGAAAGAGGAGAGTTGCTGTTATTGAAATTTGCAGACAGACTGAAAGATGTAGGCGCATTGGAGGGATTGCCTAAAATGGAAGGTAAAAGAATGCTCGTAATGTTTGCACCTAAAGCACAACAAAATAAAAAGAAAGGATCTGAATTAGGCAAATTGGTTGAGAAAAAAACAGAAGGAGATTCTAAGCCCGAGTCAGAATAGTTTTCTAATCCAAAAATTATATAAAGCTGTCTTAACTTAAGATGGCTTTTTTTGTAATGCTAAAAATTAAAAATTGGACATCAGTTTAAACAAATATATCAGTGATTCAGGTTTTTGTAGCAGAAGGGAAGCTGACAAGTATATAGAACAATGCAGGGTGACCATCAATGGAAAAGATGCACACAAAGGTAATCGTGTAATGCAAGGTGATGATGTAAGAATTGACGGAGAGTCAATCAGAAAAAAGAAGTCTACAATATATATTGCATTTAACAAACCAAAAGGGATTACTTGTACAACTGACAGAAAAGATAAAACGAATATCATTGATTTCATAAACTTTAAATCGAGGATTTTTCCAATTGGTAGACTTGATAAATTATCTGATGGATTGATTTTTTTGACAAACGACGGAGACATAGTAAATAAAATACTTCGTGCAGGTAATGGGCACGAAAAAGAATATATTGTAACAGTGGACCGTCCCTTAGACCAAGAGGCGATTGTGAAAATGAGAAACGGAATGAAAATTTTAGGTACTGTTACAAATAAATGTTATGTTAAGCAAGAAGGCGAAAGAAAATTCAGAATCATACTTACACAGGGATTGAACAGGCAAATCAGAAGGATGTGTGAAATGTTGAATTACCAAGTACAGACATTGACTCGCATTCGTATAATGAACATAAGTGTTAATAATATCCCCCCGGGTAAATGGCGCTATTTTACGCCTGGTGAAATTTCTACAATGTCTGAGTTGTTGAAAGGAAGCAGCAAAACAGAAATTATTGATGGGTTTGAAGAATAAAATATTTTTTTTATTTTGTGGGACTATCTTATGAAGTGTGTAAGTTATTAATTGTTGGGGTTTAAACCCCAACAATTTTTTTAACTTTAAACCAAACACACGTTATGAAAAAGGAAGACCTACTATCAGACGAATTT
>CAMCAY010000076.1 GCA_945872815.1 Chitinophaga pinensis | reverse complement strand
TGTTGAAAATACTGGAGATCCTAACCAAACAATAATGGATGAAAACGGTTATGAACATTCCAGATGTAAAAGGGTTTTTCGCTTTTCAGCTCCTGATCCAATTGAAGCTGGAATTGCTAATTCTGCGACTCATTCATACCAATGGTCTTTTTTAAATACTTCAGGAATTTTAGGACCTGGGGATGGAAGTAATATTTCTGATCTCAACATTTCAATTGATTCTGGAGATATTAATTCACAGAGTATATTAGTTTCTTTCTATGACAATATTACAACAGGTAATTCTGATAGCATTCGGGTTAGATACTTATCCTATTGTGGATATTCAAACTGGAAATCTATAAAATTAAATATTAAGGAATTCAAACCTTTAACACCATTGTCTATTAATGTAGAACCAGTTTGGAACAATGCAGAAATTTCAAGTGAATACCCTGCTTCTATTTACAGCCCTGATAATTATAATTCTTGCATAAAAACTTTTAGGTTTTCATCTCCAGTAAATAATATTGAAGGTTACAAAATTGAATGGTCATTTGTTGGTAATTTTACCCCAGAGGGTTGGAATGAAAATACCGGCTATTATATGAATATAGATTCTGGTGATATTTTTTCTGAATCAATTTTAGTTTCTTTTTATGGTAACGTTTCTGCAACAATTGGCGATAGTATCAGGTTAAGATATCTTTCTCCATGTGGATATTCAAATTGGAAATCAATTAAACTACCATTGATTGCCCTCAATCCACCTAAATCTCCATTAAATATCAAAATTACCCTTTTAAGTATCAATCCTTGTTTCAGAACTTATCGATTTGAAGCCCCACCATTACCCACACATACAATTGGTTATATTGATGCAACAAGTTATTATTGGCGTTTTGTAGGAAACCTTGTTGGAGAAGAAATGCCAGATGGATTAGGTGTTTATAATAATGCATATATTGATTCTGGTGACATTTTTTCTCAGACTATTATTGTCAGATTTAATGGAAATATCAAATCAGATATTGGTGATAGTGTATTATTGTATTACATTCCAAACTGCGGAGATTTAAAAAATTACAAAGCCATTAAATTACCAAATTATAAACTTATTCCTCAAATACCTAGTGGAATTACTCAGCAATTAATCTTAGATGAATGTGGAAACAGATTTTATAAATACATAGCGCCTTCTCTTCCAGGAGCAACTTCAAATTGTCCTGCTCCTACTGGCTATTGGTGGTATTTTGAAGGCAGTGATTTATTTAATTGTTGTGGAGAGATAATTTCTGGATATGATGGTTGTTGTGAATATCAAAAAGAAGTCACGGTAAAATATTCAAGTAATGACGCAGCATCCGATATGGATTATATTTATTTAGAATATTCATATCGTAATTGGTATCCAAGCTATGAGTCTTCAAATGGAAATTCATTTGAATATTGTGAAACTTATGATGAAAATGGCAATCCCATTTATTATGGAAAAGTTGTAAAACTTGCCAACAGATACAAAGATTGCAGTGGAGAACTAAGGTATGTAACTTCACCAGAAATAAATTCGCCTCTTAATTCCATCCAAAAAGCAATCATTTACCCCAATCCTAATAATGGTTCATTCCACTTTAAATTGAATACCAATAATAATTCTAAAGAAAAGGTATTCATTCAAATAATGGATCTCTCAGGTAAAGTCGTTAAAAAAATTATTGCAGAAAATATTTTAGGTAATATTACGGTTGACATAAATGCCTCTGATCTTGTAAATGGAACTTATTTCGTTAAATACAATTTAGGAAACTCATCAAATGTTTCTAAGTTGGTTATTGCAAAATAATCAGCTTCTAATAATTATTATTTACTTCCAAATTCAAAGGGCTCAATTTTTTAAATCGAGCCCTTTTGATATTGAGTAAAGTCTTTAAGTAGTTTTTACCTATTTTTTCAAAACAGAAAAAAGTTTTATAGTTTTAAGAGAAATAAAATCAATTTATACTTTTAACTTTTTACTTTTCATTTTTAACATTCTCTACATCCTATCAGCTGCTGCATTTTTTTTGTCGTATTCTGCCGCTTTAACCGGATTCTTTTTTAAGTTATACATATCACTTAGATATCCAAGAATGATTTTGTAATTGGCTTTTTGAATGGCTGATTTTGATGAAATGGCTTCGTAGAATTTCACCATTTGATCACAATAGACAATACATTCATCCATTGTTTTATTGGCTAAAGATTTTAAATCGGTTTTCTTTTTAAGATCTTCCGATTTAGCTCCTTTTATAGCATTTGATTTGTCAATCAATTCTGCAGCCATATTATACAAATGATTCGTCATCAATGTTGCCGCTGTCTTTTCACCATTGGATTCATTATTGATTGCTTTTTTGATGGTTTCGGTAAGTTTATTGCTGATATCAATATTACCCGCATTAACTGCGTCTTTTCCATAAAGAGTATTATACATCTCAGCAGCATAATTGTAAGGCAAAATGAAATTTGAAGGATTTTCAGCCATCAGCTGATCATATTTTTTGAATAGAAGGGATAAATCGCCTTTTTTGGTTGCTGCTTTTATTTCGGTATCCAACCAGGTATCAATACTTTCTGGGTAGTGCACTTTTACAATTTTCAATATTTCATTCATGGAAACATCATCATCCTTTTGCATGTAATGAACCAATAGGTACTCGTAAATAAATTTGTATTCTGCACCAAAAACATTGGCACTCATTATTTCCCTGTAGTACTTTACCGCTTCATCTTCTTTATTGGCATTATCAGCTGCAGCAGCCAAATTCATCACCAAAGAAGTATCCAGCTTATACAATTTCACTTGATTGTATTCGTACTTTTTCATTAAAATATAATCTTTCACCTCAATGGCTTTTTTAAATGCTTCCATTGCTGCTGAAAAATGTTTTTCATTAAACTGTTTTACGCCTAAATCATAAAACCCATAATACAAGTCTATATAGGAAACATAGTTTTCAAGCATCATGAATAAATCCTTTGAATCAACTGACTGATTCTTTCTGAATGCATCGTAGGATGATGATTTTAATGCAAGGATTGTATCCATTGGCATGTTGCTTTCTTTTGACAAAGAATTATATACGATACCCTTTCTGTACCAACCTTCAGCATCTGATGATTTTTTGGGATTGGATAAGTATTTTTCAATTGCTACCCTTGCTTCGTTGAACTGATTTTTACCTATCATTTCATTAATGTCATCCATTTTTTGTGAATAAGCATTGGTCAACATTACATTCAACAATACAAACAAATACAAATTTTTCATACAATTATTTTAATTTACTAGATAATAGATATTTGACAGATTTTATGTTCATTTGATCATAAAACCAAAAAATCATTGGGTAAAGTTATTTGATTATTTATAATTACGAAAAATAATGGAACATAAAACACATTAATTCCCCAACAAATAAACCGAAAATTAAATTTATTTAGAAAAAACCCAGTAAAATTATCAAACAGAGTTGAATTTAAAATGATATTTTTACACCTTGATTAAGCAGGAAACCATACAACAAATTCAAAGCAGTATTGACATCATTGATATAGTTGGCACTTTTGTAAAACTTAAAAAAAGAGGTGCCAATTATCTGGGCAATTGCCCGTTTCATCACGAGAAAACCCCTTCTTTTACCGTTTCACCTTCTAAAGAAATATACAAATGTTTTGGTTGTGGTAAAAGTGGAAATGCTATCGGCTTTTTGATGGAACATGAAAAGTACAGTTATGTAGAGGCTTTAAGATGGCTTGCAGATAAATATAATATAGAGATTGAAGAAACGGAAACCAGTCCGGAATTCAAAGCCCTGCAGTTGACATCAGACAGTTTATTCATCATCAATAATTTTGCTAAAGATTTTTTCTCCAATGCACTGATAAATACTGATGAGGGTAGAGACATTGCCCTGAGCTATCTAAAGGAAAGAGGGTTCAGAGATGACATCATACAGAAATTTCAACTTGGTTTTAATCCAGGTGCCAAAGACGATTTTACAATAGCCGCGTTAGATAAACAATACAACAAAGATCTTCTTGTAAAATCTGGGCTGGTAGTTAACAGAGACGATAAATTATCCGACAACTACAGAGGCCGAATCATTTTCCCAATTCACAACCAAAGTGGTAAAGTGCTTGGTTTTGGTGCTCGAATTATCAAGTCGAATGATAAATCGCCTAAATACATCAACACTCCTGAAAATGAAATTTACATCAAAAGTAGAATTCTATATGGTTCTTATTTTGCTAGAACAGCCATAGATAAGGCCAACGAATGTTTATTGGTGGAAGGTTATACCGATGTTGTCAGTTTGCATCAGGCTGGAATTGAAAATGTGGTAGCCAGTGGTGGAACATCCCTTACAATTGAACAACTTCGACTGATTAAAAAATATACCGGAAATCTTACCATTATATATGATGGAGACAGTGCCGGAATCAAAGCCGCATTGCGAGGTCTGGACCTAGCAGTGGAAGAAAGTTTGAATGTAAAACTTGTTTTGATTCCCGACAAAGAAGATCCTGACAGCTATGTAAATAAAATTGGTGCGGCTGCATTCATTGATTTTATCAATAGGGAGAAAAAAGATTTCATTTTGTTTCAGTTGGAAATAGCACTGAAAGATGCAGGTAATGATACATCCAAAAAATCAATTATTGTAAACCAAATTGCTGAAACAATCTCAAAAATAAATAAAGCGGAAGAATTTACAACACGGCAGGATTACATTAAACAGGTATCAGAAATTTTAAAAATAGAAGAAAGCGGATTCAATGCATTGGTCAATAAAATTATCCGTGATAAATTATCAAAAGAAGATCAAAAATCTCAACGAATTGAGATTCCTGCAGATACCGAAAATACACAAGTTGAAAATGAAACCAATCAGCTCTTTAACAAAGATGAGTTACATGAGCAGGCTGTTGTAAGAACATTGATTGAATTTGGCCTGAGAGAATGGGATGAAAATGAAAAAGTAGCACAACACATTTTCAAACAAATGGATGAATCCGACTTGCATGAAATGATTGACAATAAGCTGCTTTTAAAAATCATCCAAGTGTATCGTAAATGGTTTAATGAAGGTATAGAGCCATCTGAAAAAACTTTCCTATACATGGATGACCATGAAATCAGCGATCAGGTTGTTAAGTTAATGAAGATGGACACAGAAATTAGTCCCAATTGGAATAAACATTATGAAGGATTTATCCCTTCCAGAGATGACTTGTACAAAGAAGAAGTTATCTCCACATTGAATTATCTTCAATTGAGAAAAATAAAGAAATTAATAGCGGAAAATCAAGTAGATCTAGAAAAGGCAACCAATCCCCAGGAAGAAATGATTTTTATCCAAACCCACCAACATCTTAAAAAAATTGAAGTTGAGCTTACAAAGAAAATAGGTTCGGTTATAATTAAGTAATTGAATTCACTCTCAGACATTTTTTCCAATAGTAAAAATTACTCTGAAACAGCCATTTCTTCTAATTCTCTTAATACCAAAAGATGACGAGGTATGGAGTTTTTATCAGGATGGGCACAACCTTCAATCTTGAAATTAGTGGCACACCAAACATTATCCAATTCAACTTGCTCAATTGCTTCTAAAGAATTGTCTTCTATTACCTGCCAATGATTGTTTCTGCATAAATCACTTGCTATTTTTGCAGTAAGTTTTGGATAAGCAATCCAGAGTTTAGCTTCAGCATGTAATGCAGGTAAAACATCATTAAGGATATTCGTCAATTGTTGCAAACTAACAGCAAAAACTAAAGCGAAATCAACTTTTTTAATTTTAAGAAGAGGAGTGACACTTTTTGCAAAATTCAATTTAATGAATTGCTTTTCTATTGAAGAAGGCAGCCCTTGGATAAGAATATTCTTTTCATTGTTGTACTGCAATTTTTCGAAGACAGTTTGGATAGCCATAATAAGAAACTGATTATTATTATAAACAATAACAGAATGTAATATAACAGAGCATATTCATTCAACGCAGTATTCAGAGGGATTGCAAAGATATTGAATTTAATAAAAATAAACAAGGAAAATAGTTACCGTATAAACAAATTTAAATATTTAAACATGCTATTTATAAATAATATATTAAAAATGTTGGGTAGTAAAATGAAAGT
>CAMCAY010000075.1 GCA_945872815.1 Chitinophaga pinensis | reverse complement strand
TATGAACTATGCTGTTATATTAGATTCTACAAAATTTGATGGAGTTTACTATAAATCATTTATCCATTATTTCAAGAATCAAAATGATTCTGCTTTGAAGTATTTTACAAAATCAATTACCATTGATTCAACTGATGACAGGCCATGGTATTATCGATCAAAATTGAAGTACTTTAAGGATGACTATGAAAATGCTTTGAAGGACATTAATCAAGCAATTAAATTAAATAATAAAGATGCTGATTACTTTATTGCCAGAGCTAAAATATACATGTTCAACGATAACGAATATGATGACGATATGGGGGAAGACGATTTATATACAGCCCTTAAAATGGGGTCAGAAGAAGCTAAGAAACTATTAGATGAATATTACACTGAGGAAGACGGGGATTAATTCAAATCCACAATATAATCATAGTGGTCCATTATATAGTTATGAGCTAACTGTATATCATTTGAAGTACATCTCGTCTTATAACCAACTTTCACATCTTCGTCATAATATGAATGTTGCTTAAATACTTGGTCTGATATCATTCCCCTATCATATATCTTTCCATTCTCCATATCTAAGATGTCAAAATAATGTTTTTTGAGGGTTGTTTTTAATTCAACTCCATTCGAGATGTATTTGACTGGTTTCTTTTCGGTTATAGCATTGATGATTTGATCCACATCAGGGGCTTCTGGTTTAGATATTTCATCTATAATCCACTTAACAATATATACAATTAATAAAAATATAATACTTCTCATAGGTTGATTTATCTTAATCATTTTTCCTAAGAAAAATCTTTTCAGGATATATTCCATCAAAAACATATTCTGTTACAGGGCACAACCATAATTTATGTCCGGGTATTTCTTCAACCATATAATAGGCACCATAGTCAACAGGCGCATGTCCAACTTTATTTAATAAATCTTGATTTAGGCCATTATCTATCTTAGTTAATCTATGAGTACATCCAAGGAACTCTTGATCGCACAATACTAATGATATTTTTGTACCATCGGGAGTAGTATTGGGCTCATAACCTGATAGAATATCTAAAAAAGTATCTGATCCATCAACCATTAAAAGATTATTCTTGTTTCCTAATCCCATATTTATAAATTCTGGTAGAGATATGTACCACATGCCGGTTTCTTTATAAAACAATTCATATTTTACATTCTTTAATCTTTCGTCTTCCATTTCATTCATCAATTGATCTGTCAATTGATTCATAGCATCGGCTGATCCTTCGGACATTTGTCTATTTTTCTTTGCATTACTTAGTGTGTTTTTAAGCCACTTAGTATCTTGATTAAATAAATCCCTATGATGCATTTCATCAAAAGTAATATCCAAATCATGAACTAAGTTTTGAACTCTAGTTTGATTTCTTTCTGTTCGAATTAATTCAATTTCAATTTCTCTGTATATGTAAAATAACTTTGAAATAAAATCTTTTAAGTTTTCTGTAGAATTGTTTTCTTGATTCATCATAATTATATTTTTTCGATTAGCTTTTGACGTTAACTTATTAAATTATTTTATCTTTTCCAAAACTTTCATTGATTATTTCCCTATTTAAGATTAAAATGGAAATTCATCATCCTCGATTATGCGCAGAAATAGCCTTTGTCCTAAAAGCTCTTTATTGTAAGTGTCAAACTTGAAATTATTACATTCAAAGATATCGGTTACTTTATCATTTTCAGACATAATCATGATTTCTAAATAGGTATTATCATTATCGCCAATAAATGCTACCCCAATATGCCCGTGTTGACAGCCCTTACAAACACCATTAGTACTCACTAATCTTATGTTTCCTCTTTCTTTGAAAGTGTCAAAAACCAAATTTAGTTTCTCTAAGAAAAACGGTTTATCTACATCCGAATATTCACGGTATTCTAAAATTTTATCAAGTGCGTATATATCCATCCTGCTTATAAAATACTCAACAGCATCCTTTTGGGTCATTCTATTTAAAATATCCTGCTCAAACTTTCTTTGAACATATTTACTGTGAAAATCATGAATATTTTTATACTTACACCCATTAAAATTGGCATTGGCAATGGATGGTAAACCTTCTGGAGCAATAGACACAGATTTAAATAGATTTTCGTATTCGTTTATCCAATAATCACGATCTATATCGCCAGACTCAACTTCAAGGGCTTCTTCACAGAACCTATCAACGATTTCATAGGACTTGGTGTCATTTAGTCCTCCTTCTTGTAATCCAGACTTAAACTTTGTAATTAAAGTGATTAACTCTTTATATTGATAAGGGCTCAAACTTACAGCTGTAGATTCAGCCATTTCATATTCTTCTATTATAAAATAACTAATAGCCAAACCCGCCTTAGCCTCATCTAAGTCGTTTCTTGAAATCAATAGCTCCTTGTACAGTTCAATTGCATCTGTGTACTTATCGTCATGAAAAAGATCGTGTGCCTTTTGTAATTGAGGACTAGGGGATGTTCTTTGATATGCTTTAAATGGCACAAGGTGCTTTAATCGTTTTACTTCAAAAGGCTCTTTATGATTTTTAAACACATCCTCAATAGGCATTTTTAATGCAGGGGCAATAAAATCTAATAAACTGACTTCTTTTGCTTCATAGTATTCTACATCATTTATATAGTGAATCCCGTCACCCTCCGGATTATGATACTTATCTAAGATCAAACTATAATGAGAAGAGAAAGTATCAATAAAATCTAATAAAGGATAAAAATCAATAACACCGACAGTTAATGGAAACTCTGCAAAAAGTTTTTCATACCCTTTTGCTAAAATTTCAGGGTCAGCGATGAAAGTATCAATATATAGTTTAGTCAAAAACTTACCTAATTGCTCATGATTTAAAAGCCATTCAATTATTGACTTATCGTTTTTGTTTTTTATTGATTCATATTCCGCAAATGCTTTTTTAGCATTGGGCTTTTCAAGTAGATACGAACTTAATTTTTGCAACTCTCTGTAAATACGATGGAACTCCCCCAAAGGACCATCTACAGGAGTATATGGAATAACCTTATGAACCCAACGATATTTGTGAGGGATTTCTAATATTTCTATTTGGTTTATTAATTGATATTCGAATATTTCGTCGACAACTCTTCTGCACAAGTCTTTTGCTTTTCTTCTATTCATATAAATATATTTATCTGTCGAACGAATGATATACATGTCAAAACCATAATCGTTTTTAAAATTCCAATTAGAGGTGAATTTTTTGAATTTGATTTATGATTTCAAAAAGGGGGGGCTAAAAGTAATTCTTCTTTTTTTGAAGCCAATAACTGTGCAAAACTAATTTTAATAAATTTTTAAAATGGTTATAAATTAATGATTATCAATTAATTATTAAACTTGTTTTTTAGTCAAATAAATAAATTATTTAATAAGAAATCCTTCTTAAATTTAAGTTTCTATGAATTACAAGAATGGTAAGAAATCAGAGGATGAAATAAATGTTGGTGTTGGTTGTCTCCCATATTTCCTTTTCTTTCTCATTTTGGTAGGTATCAGGTTTTTTTTAGCAAAAGGAAAAAATTGGGAAAGTGGATTTGTAGAATTTTTACAATTTTTTTATTGGGTTGGCATTGGGTATATGGTTATTACAATTATTATTAATAAAGCTAATGAACAAGGCAAGCAAAGTAGAGATGAAATTTTGAATTCCTCAGCACGTATTAATAAAATAAGTAGCATAAAAAAATCAGAACTGCCTAAAGTCCAACCTGTAGAAATTAAGAAAGTAAATGTTAAGAATAAAATTATGCCAAACGATAATTTATTTAATAAAATTGGAAAAGCGAAATGGGAAATGCAAGACTTGAATGACATAAAGTACCCACCTGTAGAAGTAGAATTTTGTGCAAACGGTAAATTTATTTATAAGAATTTACCATGTAAGTGGAATAGTCAAAATGACATTATTGAAATACATATAAACAACGAATTTGTTGTTTTTAGGGGTCAATTATTTAACGATGTTCTTATAGTAGGTAAAGCAAAAAACATAAGAAATAAGGAATGGGACATTGAGATAAAACTTATCGAATTATTACCAGTTGAGCAATTGACTGAAAATGCATTAATAGGTACGAAATGGAAAATCAAACATAGCGATAAAGGATTTGATGATGCATATTGTGAATTTTTAAAAAATAATGTATTAAAGTATCGAGAAAAAGATAATTGGAAATGGAATCTATCCGGAGATAAAGTTATTCTAATGCCATTGAGCGAATTTTCAACTTATACTTGTAAAATAGCAAATAATAAATTAATCGGAACTGCAATAGGTGGAAGTGGAAAAAAATGGACTTTGTCTGGAGAAAAAATTAGCAATGTATTATTTAACATAAGAACATCGTCAAAAGTAAGTCTGACAAGGAACGAGCCACCCCCTTTAACAATTGAAGAACTTCAAAAAGAAGAATTAATTACTACAAATGAATTATATGTAACAGAATCAAATACATTTGAGTCCAATACCGAACTAACGTATAATTCAAATTTTGATTCAAGTAAAAATAATGAAATTGTAAATATATTTTCAATCGAGAGTGAGACTATTATTCCATATAAATGGCATGCACTTTGGAAATATTTTCCTAAGAATAGATTTCCAGATGATAAATTAGAATCGATTGATTTAATGCATAGGTTTATGGTATTTGAATTTAAAGATGGTCATAATCCAGAAAAATTTGCTAAAATTATATCAGAAGCACTAATTCAAAAATTTGGAAAAATAATATTAAAAACAAAAACATTATTAATAGTTCCTGCATCAAATAAATCAAAAACAGATACACGTTTTAAGCTATTTTGCGAAAAAGTATCAATCACAACTGGTTTGATAAACGGATATCATATACTGACTAATAATGATAAAGTAAAAATTCCTAAACGGCTTGGTGGTGACAATGAAATACTCCCTTATATAAATTTAAATTCATCGATAAATGGGAAAGACTTTATCATAATTGACGATATTAGAACAAGTGGCAAGAGCTCGAATGATGTTAATCAATTATTGAAGGAAAATGGTGCAAAATCAACTATTTTTATATATTTTGGTAGAACAGTTTCTAGTAGTAATTTTAGCAATACAACTAATATTATAGATATTGACGACCTTCCTTTTTAATTTATAAAATATGAAATCAAGCCAAATTTTAGCAATAAGTCTAATTAAAGGGGTTGGTCCACAATCTTTGAGAAAGTTTGTTAAGTATATAACAGATAATTCATTCAATTTTGATATGCACTATTCTACTATTGAAGGATATTTTTCTGAATTATCTGAACTTGACAAACGGGTTAAATTACCTGCAGTTCAGGATATAAAGTTGGCAATTGAACAATCTGAAAATATCTCAAATGATTCACTAAATGCAAATATCAAAACAATTTCTTATTTAGAAGTAGATTTTCCACCCTTATTGAAATTGTTGGATGATTATCCAGTACTATTACATTATAAAGGAGATATTAAAACACTAAAAGAAAAAAGTGTTGCAATAATTGGTACTAGAGAAGCGACAGATCATGCAATACAAGCAGGTGAAAGGTTATCAAAAATTATGTCTGAAGATAAAGGGTATACAATTGTTAGTGGTTTAGCCGTTGGATGTGATACAGTAGCACATAGGTCTGCTGTAGAAGTTAATAGACCTACAGCAGCTTTTTTGGCAGGCGGATTAGATAAAATTTATCCCAAAGAGAATCTCAAATTATCTGAACAAATTATTGATACAGGAGGAGTTTTAATAAGTGAATATGAAATTGGGAAGGAATCACACAAAAACTTTTTTGTTCAAAGAGATAGATTGCAAAGTGGTTCTTCTGAAGGAATTATAGTATTGGAAACTGGTATAAAAGGTGGGACTAGACATACTGTCTCATTCGCAGGTAAACAAAACCGTATTATAGGTTGCTTGTATACACATGTCGAAAAAAAGTTAGATACTTTAGAAAAATTTCAAGGGAATAAAGATATAGTTGAAAACGAAGGAGGTTTTAAGATATTTAATAGTGAAACAATAGAAGAATTTTGCCAATTATTAGATAATAAAAGAAGTTCATTACTAGTTCCTCAAAATGTCAATTCGGTTATTGATAAGAAAGACTTACCGCCAAACCTAGTTCAGAAAAAACTCTTTTAATGAATAATTGTATAATTTTTGATTTAGATCAAACTTTGGCAGATACATCAAACTTGGAAATTCTAAGAAAGCAACGACAATGGAATTTGGTGTATGATAGATTAAATCAAATACAAATTGATAAGGATTTTTATAAAGTATTTGAAATTTTAAGATTTAAAGAATATAAAATTGGTGTTGTTAC
>CAMCAY010000074.1 GCA_945872815.1 Chitinophaga pinensis | reverse complement strand
CCATTGAACCATTGAACCATTGAACCATTGAACTATTGAACTATTGAACTATTGAACTATTGAACTATTGAACTATTGAACTATTGAACTATTGAACTATTGAACTATTGAACATCTTTTCGGCACGCTTTTTGATGTATTAATATTTTCTAATGATTTTTCTTTAATTCCTATGAAATGCAAAAATGGAACATTAACTTTGCAGCTGTTTTATTAACAATGCTCTTTTCACAAAGATTCTGAACCGTCCATCAAATGGACTGTCAATCCTTAACGGCTAAAACTTCGAATTTAATAACATAAGATGAGACAACTCAAAATTGCTACCCAGATTACCAATCGTGATTCTCAGGCAGTAGAAAAATATTTACAGGAGATTTCTAAAATTTCAATGATTACTCCCGAAGAAGAAACGATTCTTGCACAGAAAATTAAAATGCACGATCAACGCGCATTGGATAAATTGGTGCAGGCAAATCTAAGATTCGTGGTGTCTGTGGCCAAGCAATATCAGCATCAGGGACTTTCTTTAAGTGATTTAATAAATGAAGGAAACCTTGGTCTAATCAAAGCAGCTCAGCGTTTTGACGAAACAAAAGGGTTTAAGTTTATTTCCTATGCAGTTTGGTGGATTCGTCAGTCTATTCTCCAGGCATTGGCTGAACAAGGAAGATTAGTACGATTACCACAAAATAAAATTGGTACTTATAACAAAGCAAACAAAGCTTATATGGCTTTTGAGCAAGAACATGAAAGAGAACCATCTACTGAGGAATTGGCAGAATTACTGGAGATGAGCGAAACCGAAATCAACAACATTTTCCAAAGTAATACAAGACACACTTCATTAGATGCACCTGTGCATGAGGCAGAAGATGTTGCAATGGGAGATTTGTTAAAAGGCGGAGATGAAACCGATGAAGATGTTATGCATGATTCATTGAAAAATGAAATTCGCAGAGTATTAAAATCATTGAGTCCACGTGAAGCTGAAATTGTAAATGCTTATTTCGGATTAGACGGAGAAAATGGGGTAACTATTGAGCAAATAGGTTTAAAATATGACCTTACCAAAGAACGTATTCGTCAAATCAAAGAAAGAGCTATCAAGCGTCTGCAAAAAGCAAGATACAGTGGTGCTCTAAAAGCATATCTAGGTTAATCTAATTTACTTTGTATAAATTTAGCCCCGAATTTTCGGGGCTTTTTTATGTTTTTAGGTATAAGATTTTGCTTAAATAATTTGAACTTTTAAGTAAAACTTATGAATGTCATACATTGTTTGTATAAATTTGCATCATGAAGAATTTGATTCTATTGCTTACTCTTTTTACTTTGTTTTCTTGTGAGAAAAACATTGATTTTAAATTGAATGAGTCATCACCTACACTCGTTGTTGAAGCAGAAATAGAAAATGGCAAACCACCAAGGGTAACACTTACTAAAAGTGTTCCTTATTTTAGTCAGATTAGTCCTGAAATTTTTATAGGTTCATTTGTTCACAATGCTGAAGTTTATATTTCAAATGGGACATTGACGCATCGTTTAAAGGAATACGTTTTACCTTTGGCACCAGGATTTTCTATTGGATATTATAGTATAGATACTTCCTCTCTTAGCACTGCTTTCAATGGAGAATTGAATACTACTTATCAATTAAGAATTGTTTCGGAAGGTAAAGAGTATTCATCAAGTACAAAAATACCCGGGTTGAATATTGTGATTGATTCTTTGTATTTTAAACAAGCACCTCAAAATCCTGATTCTAATAAAAGAGTCTTGTTTGCTAAAGCTACCGACCCAAAAGGGTTAGGAAACTACTTAAGATATTTTACCCAAAAAAACAATTTGCCTTTTTTTCCTGGACCCAATTCTGTCTATAATGATGAAGTAATTGATGGAACAACTTTTACTGTTCAGTTGGAGCAAGGTGTTGATAGGAATAATCCGCCTAAACCCGGAGAAAATTTCTTTTTAAAATCAGATACCATTACCTTGAAATTTTGCAACATCGACAAATCTACCTACACATTTTGGAACACTTGGGAATTTTCCAATCAAGCTATCGGGAATCCCTTTTCTCAGCCCAATAAAGTAATAGGTAACATCTCTAATGGGGCCTTGGGTGCTTTCTGCGGATATGCTGCTATTTATAAAACAATAGTTGTTCAATAAAAATTTATCAATCATTTCTAATCATACTTATTAATTAAATGGAAAACCAAGTATCAGAAAAAGTAAATTGTTTAATCATAGGATCGGGCCCTGCAGGATATACAGCTGCTATTTATGCTTCCAGAGCGAATCTAAAACCTGTGTTGTATCAAGGTATTCAACCGGGAGGTCAATTAACCATTACAACTGAAGTAGAAAATTATCCCGGTTATCCAGATGGAATTCAGGGTCCAGAAATGATGGTGAATTTTGAAAAACAAGCTGCAAGAATGGGAGCAGACATTCGATATGGACTTGCTACCAAGGTTGATTTTTCTTCACATCCCTTGAAAGTTCAAATTGATGAAGAAAAATGGATAGAAGCCAATTCTGTTATCATCAGTACAGGAGCTTCCGCTAAATGGTTGGGAATACCAAGTGAACAAAGATTGAATGGCTTTGGAGTAAGCGCCTGCGCAGTCTGTGATGGTTTCTTTTTCAAAGGTAAAGAAGTAGCCATCGTCGGAGCAGGTGATACTGCGGCTGAAGAGGCATTATACCTTTCCAAATTATGCAGCACCGTTCACATGATTGTACGAAGAGATCAAATGCGTGCCAGTAAAGTAATGCAAGACAGGGTAATCAATACGGATAACATTAAAGTTTATTGGAACAGTGAAACAGATGATATTATTGGTGAGAAAAAAGTAGAAGCTGTTAAAATAAAGAACAACCAAACAAAAGAATTTTCCACTATTCCTGTGAGTGCATTCTTTGTTGCGATCGGTCATGAACCCAACAGTTCTATTTTTAAGGGTTGGATAGATATGGATGAGACTGGGTACATTAAAACCATTCCAGGTACTGCTAAAACAAATATTTTAGGTGTTTTTGCAGCAGGTGACGTACAGGATAAAAATTACAGACAGGCTGTAACAGCTGCCGGAAGCGGCTGTATGGCTGCTTTGGATGCGGAAAGATATCTTGGTGAACAAGGACTTCATTAAATAAAAAGTTTCAAGTTGTATACAATTCATCTTCATAATTTATTGTTCTTTAGTCATCATGGTATCCATGAAGAAGAAAGAATATTAGGCAATTGGTTTGAAGTGAATGTTGATGTGAAATCAAAACAAATTCAGTCAGTTGAAATAATTTCTGATTCAATTGATTACGTGGAAGTTTACAATATTATTAAAGTGACAATGAACCAGCCGACTGCCTTATTGGAGAAGGTTGCAGAGAATACTGTATATGCCATTCATCAACATGACCCACGCATAACTGAAATTGATTTTACTATTAAAAAAATGTATCCTCCTGTAAATGGATTCATGGGTAATGTAGGAATTACGCTGCATAAAACATTTTGAAGATGAAAAAAAATGTCAGCATCTCTTCATTATTTATTGTTCATTATGTATTGTTAATTCTGTTTTTTTATTTTATTCCAACTATTTCTAAAGCTCAGTCATTTGAAAGTTTGGTGCAGGAAGGAATGAGATTTGAACTTGCTTCCAATGAAAAAGCTGCTTTACTGAAATACAGGGAAGCGCAAAAAATAAAGCCATTGGATATAACGGTTTTGTGTAAATGCAGTGATTTATCCGGAAACATAGGTGCCTATGAAAAAAACAATTCATTAAGAGATAAATACTTTGAAACATCTTTGTCATTTGCTAAAATAGCCTGTAACAATTATCCCAAAAGCGATGAGGCGAATGTCAGTATGAGCATTGCAATGGGCCGAATTGCATTAACCAAAAGCGGTAAAGATAAAATTGAATTGGTCAAGGGGATCAAAGAATATGCTGATAACGCAATAAAAATAAACCCCAATAATGCAATAGCCTGGCATGTCCTTGGTAAGTGGAATTACGAAATCAGTAACCTGAATTTTATTGAAAAAACGGCTGTTAAGTTAATATTCGGAGCTTTACCTGCTGCTTCTTTTCAAAAATCCATCAATGCTTTTGAAAAGGCAAAAAAATTAAGTATAGGCTTCATGCAAAATTACCTCGAACTTGCAAAGGCTTATAAAAAAACAGGGCAATCCAAATTGGCTATTAATAATTTGAATGAACTAATTAAACTCACACCAGTTTCAGAAAATGATCGGATAGTATTAAGCGAAGCAAAATCAATATTAGAAACAATTTCTTTTAAGCAATAAATTTTAAACGAACGTATCTAAATATGTAATAGCTGTATTTTTGATTTTTTACTTTTAACTTTTTAATTAATTTTCAACTCCCATGAACAGAATCCTTCTTTTATTATCAATGTCCTTGGCTTTTTATTATTCATATGCACAGGAACAATTTTCTAAGAATTCAAATTATGACCCGCATGCTTTATTTTCACCTTCACAATATCCTGTTTTAAACAATTCTATTAGATCTGCATCTGGTGAACCAGGATTTGCTTATTGGCAAAATAGAGCAGATTATAATATCAAAGTAAAATTGGATGAAGATAAAAAAGAAATAAATGGCTATGTTATTGTAAACTATAAAAATAATAGTCCTCAATCACTTCCTTTTTTATGGCTTCAATTAGATCAAAATTTATTCAACAGTGAAAGTAGGGGGCAGGCAAGAATGCCTGCAACTGGAAGGAGCAGATATGGAGATGCTTCACATCCTTTCAATGGAGGCTTTCGAATAGAATCAGTGAAGTTGTTGCCGTATAATATAGATGCAGATTATATTGTAGAAGATTCAAGAATGCAGATCAGGTTAAAAAAGTCGGTAAAATCAAATGGGGAAATTGTTTCTTTTAAAATAAATTATTCTTATTCTATTCCTGAATATGGGGCTGACAGGTTTGGTATTTTACATGCCAAGAATGGAGATGTTTTTACAATTGCTCAATGGTATCCAAGGATGTGCGTGTATGATGATGTTCGCGGATGGAATACAGAACCTTATTTGGGAGCCAGTGAGTTTTATCTAGAATACGGGGATATAGACTTTGTGATTACTGCACCTGCCAAACATATTGTTGCTGCAAGTGGGGAATTGTTAAACCCGACGGAAGTTCTTACTCAGGATCAAATAAACAGGCTAGCAAAAGCTGCTGTCAGCGAAAAAACAGTTATAATAAGAAGTGAAGAAGATATTTCCAAGACACTATCCGATAATTCCAATAAAAAATATTTGTCGTGGCATTATAAAATTACTGGAGCAAGGGATGCTGCTTGGGCTAGTTCATCTTCATTTATTTGGGATGCTGCAAGAATCAATTTGCCATCCGGGAAAAAATCTCTGGCTATGAGTTTCTATCCTTCGGAAAGCAAAGGCGATTTTGCATGGGGAAGATCTACTGAATATATTAAAGGAAGCATTGAAAATTATAGTAAAAGATGGTTTGAGTATCCTTATCCTGTAGCAGTTAATATAGCCGGTAATGTTGGAGGAATGGAATATCCCGGAATTGTATTTTGCAGTTCTCAATCAACTGGAGAAGGGCTATTTGGAGTAACTGACCATGAATTTGGCCATACTTGGTTTCCAATGATTGTAGGAAGTAACGAAAGATTATATGGTTGGATGGATGAAGGATTCAATACTTTTATTAACTCATTGGCAGATGATGATTTCAATAATGGTGAATATAAAAACATGCCTGGTAACGGAGAAGACAGAGCTGGATATATTTTTAATCCTTCATCGGAAAGTGTATTCAATACCCCTGATGCAATGAATGAACAAAATATTGGTATTGCCTTGTATAACAAACCCGGCTACGCGCTGGAATTATTGAGAAATGTAGTGTTAGGGCAGGACAGATTTGATTATGCTTTTAGAAATTATATCAAACAATGGGCATTCAAGCATCCAACACCATGGGACTTTTTCAGATCAATGGATAATGCATCCGGTGAAGATTTGGGCTGGTTCTGGAAATCGTGGTTCCTAAATAATAACAAATTGGATCAAGGAATTGTTTCTGTTAATAATAATGAAGATAAAGGTGCATTGGTTACACTAATAAATCTGGAAAAAATGGCTATGCCTGTTTTGCTGCATTATGAAACCGAATCTGGTAAAATAGGTGACATGAAATTACCTGTTGAAATATGGAACAATAAAACAACATTTGTTGTAAGAATTCCGGTGAAAGAGAAATTGAAAATGGTTGAGATAGACAAGGATAAGTTGTTGCCTGATATGGATTTTAGCAATAACAAGTGGCAAAATAAATAAAATTAATAATTAAAATTGAATTCGGTTTTTTCACAACCTTTAAGTGTAATTAAACAATAAAATTTGAGATTTTTCCTTTTCTCATGCTTTTTTTGATTGATATTTTTGCTCATTGATAACTACTTATCATGAACGAGCAATTACTGCAATATATTTGGAAATTCAGATTGTATCATTCTACCGAATTATATACTACTTGTTCCAAGAAAATAAATACTATTTATCAGGGATTACACAATACCAATCAAGGCCCTGATTTTCTAAATGCTAGAATTAAAATTGGAGAGTCATTATGGGTAGGTCATGTAGAATTGCATGTTAAGTCTTCAGAATGGGAATTGCACAAGCACAGTGGAGATGAAAATTACAACAATGTTATTCTGCATGTTGTTTGGTTAAACGATAAAGAACTAAATCTGCCGTTTCCTACACTTGAAATACAGTCATATATACCTAAAGTTCTTTTACAGAATTATTCTACATGGATGAAAAAAAGCCATTTT
>CAMCAY010000073.1 GCA_945872815.1 Chitinophaga pinensis | reverse complement strand
TAATCAATAATTTCTGATTTTTTTCCCAATAGCCCACCATTTAAATGGTGGGCTATTGTATTTTTACAAACAAGCCGTTCGACCTCCATCAACAGGTAAATTGATTCCATTGATATAAGAAGCCGAAGGAGTACATAAAAATGCAACAGCTGCACCAAATTCTTCAGGCTGTCCAATTCTTCCTGCGGGTATTTCTTCAACAAGTTCTTGCATTATTTCATCTTCAGACTTTCCAGTATCTGCAGCCTTCTTTTTGATAATATAATCCGCTCTTGTAGTTTGAGTAAAGCCTGGTAATACATTGTTTACAGTTATTCCAAAAGAGCCTAATTCCACTGATAATGTTTTACTCCAGTTTGCCACAGAAGCCCTGATGGTGTTGCTTACACCAAGTCCCTTAATGGGTTGTTTTACTGACGTAGAAATAACATTAATAATTCTGCCATATCCTGCTGATTTCATTCCCGGAACAGTTGCTTGCACTAAAATATGATTACAAACAAGATGCTGATTGAATGCCTGTATAAACTGATCTGTATCCGCATCAATCGCTTTACCTCCGGCAGGTCCACCTGTATTATTAATTAAAATTTGAACTATATTACCTTTGCCTATAAATCCATTGATGCATTTTTTTACATTCTGTGAGTCTGAAAAATCTGCGACAAGATATTGATGCTGTTGTCCTTTGGATTTATCTAACTTTTCAATGGCTTGTTTCAGTTTATTTTCATCCCTTGCCATCAAAACTACATTGGCACCCAATAAGGCAATTTCAATTGCTGAGGCAAGTCCCAGCCCTTGAGTACTCCCACAAACCAACGCATTTTTACCAACTAGATTTATATTCATTTTATTGGATAATTATTGATTAAAAAAATCTGTTTCGATTTTTAATTGCTCTATCACATTAAATATAATAGGGCAAATTGCATAATGAATCAAAGTTCCAAATAATCTGTCATTGAAATTTGGTTTATGTAAATGAGGAAAATCCCTGCATTCTTTGAACCTGTTTTCATACACACCGCACTTATTGTCATTTAAAAAATGGCATGGAATCGTATTCATAATCATCATTCCTCCTTCACTTTTTTCAATGTATTTTTCTTCGAAATGTTTTTTCGTCATTTTTAAATGTGACGAAATACTCTCTGATTCAGATTCTGTAACATTTATCATTAACCCTTTGCAACATGCCCCACATTTTGTACAATCTATCAAAGGTTCAACTAATTGATTAATCTTGCTAACTAATGCATCAATGGTTTCTCTATCCTTGTTGTTTAAAAATTCCCTAAATGCCTCATTTTCATTTTCCCTTGATTCTGCGAGTCTTTGTATAATCTCCTTGCTAATTTCTATATTGATAAAATTAATAATTTAATTTGTAAATAATTTCAAAACTAAGGAATATTTATTGACTGATTATTCTTCATCAATTCTATAAATCAAAAATAACACCATAATTTTCAAAATGAATTTACGCACATATTATCATGTATGTGGATAAATGATTCTGTAATAAAATCAACTCATTCTATTATATTCGCAACCTTAATCAGTATTTTATAAGATTGATTTATATTTTAAAATAAAATTAAATTCAAATATTTTATTCATGGCAGAAAAAGACATGTTTGAATATACCGAGGATAGCATCCGAAGTCTAGACTGGAAGGAGCATATTAGACTCAGACCCGGAATGTATATTGGGAAGTTAGGAGATGGAAGTAGTGCAGATGATGGAGTTTATGTGCTAATAAAAGAGGTAATTGATAACTGTATCGATGAACATACGATGGGTTATGGTAAAACTGTGGAGGTCTCAATAGAAGGAAAAACAATCACAGTTAGAGATTACGGTAGAGGAATCCCTTTGGGGAAAGTGGTTGATGTTGTCAGTAAAATAAACACAGGGGCTAAATATGATAGCAAGGCCTTTCAAAAAAGTGTTGGTTTAAATGGTGTCGGAACCAAAGCAGTTAATGCGCTCAGCAATTATTTCAAAGTAACTTCTTTCAGAGACGGAAAAGAAAAAACTGCTGAATTTGAAAGAGGTGTACTCAATAAAGAACACAAAGAAATTGCTACTAAAGAAAGCAATGGAACTTTTGTATCCTTTATTCCTGATGAAAGCATCTTTAAGAACTTTCATTTTGTAGAGGAATACCTCGACAATCAGTTTTGGAACTATTGTTATCTCAATGCGGGGCTTGTAATGAATCTGAATGGAAAAAAATATGTGAGCAAAAATGGCTTGCTGGATTTATTACAAAGAAAAACTAATGAAGACGAAATAAGGTACCCAATCATTCATTTAAAAGGTGAAGACATTGAAGTATCTGTTACTCACTGTAACGGTTATGGTGAGGAATACTATAGTTTTGTAAACGGACAATTTACTACACAGGGGGGAACTCACCTTGCTGCATTTCGCGAAGGTTTTGTAAAAACAATCAGGGAATTCTTTAAAAAAGATTATGATGCAGCTGATATAAGAGGTAGTATATGCGCTGCAATTTCTGTAAGGGTTCAGGAGCCAGTTTTTGAGAGTCAAACAAAAACAAAATTGGGTTCGCAAAATGTTTATGAAAACGGCCCAAGCATGAAGAATTTCATCGGTGATTTTTTATTGAAAGAGCTTGACAATTTTTTACATAAAAATTCTTCCATTGCAGATTCTTTAAAGAAAAGAATTGAACAAAATGAAAGGGAACGAAAAGAATTGGCAGGAATAAAAAAACTTGCCAATGAACGTGCTAAAAAAGCCAATTTGCACAATAAAAAACTTCGAGACTGTAAATATCATTACAACGATGAACCAACAGGAAAGGAAAAAGAAGTTATTCTAGAAAAACAAAAAGAATCTACTATTTTCATTACTGAGGGTGACAGTGCATCTGGATCTATTACAAAAGCAAGAAGCGTGAATACACAAGCTGTATTCAGTTTAAGAGGTAAGCCATTGAATTGCTATGGTCTTACTAAAAAAGTGGTGTATGAAAATGAAGAGTTCAATCTTTTACAACATGCCTTAAACATTGAAGAAGGGTATGAAGGTTTGAGATATAACAACATTGTGATTGCAACCGATGCTGATGTAGACGGAATGCACATCAGATTGTTGATTATGACTTTCTTTCTTCAGTTCTTTCCGGATCTGGTTAAAAATGGTCATGTGTATGTATTGGAAACACCTTTATTCAGAGTAAGAAACAAGCAAGAAACTATTTACTGTTATGATGAAACGGAAAAACAGGCTGCTGTTAAAAAATTGGGTTCAAAGCCTGAGATTACCCGTTTCAAAGGGTTAGGAGAAATCAGTCCAGATGAATTTGCTCGTTTCATTGGTGCAGATATGAAACTTCAACCCGTTATCATGGAGCAAGGAGAACATCTTCAAAATCTACTTGAATATTATATGGGGAAAAATACACCTCAAAGACAGGATTTTATCATCGATAATTTAAGAATTGAATTAGATATGATCGAACAATAAAATGAAAATGTATGTTTGAATTTCACGGTGACAGAAAAAGATATTTTGATATTCAGGTTGAAAATACCAAGAAATATGTAATCCCATTTATAGCAAGACAAATTGACCTAACCAAAGCAAATAGAATTTTGGAAATTGGCTGTGGAGAAGCTGGAGTTTTGAAAGCCTTTACTGACTTAGGGTGTACAGGAGTTGGTGTTGAGTTGGAAGAAATAAGATTGGTCAATGCAAGACTTTGGATGGAAGATGAGCTAAAGTCCGGTAAAGTTAGTTTCTTGTCAAAAGACATTTATAAGGTAGATGCCACTACGGAATTTAGTTCAAAATTTGATGTAATCATTCTCAAAGATGTGATAGAACATATTCATGATCAGCCAAAATTAATTGCCTGGATGAAAACATTTTTAAATCCCGGAGGAGTAATATTTTTTGGTTTCCCACCATGGCAAATGCCTTTTGGAGGACATCAGCAGGTAATGAAAAATAAGTATTTAAGTAAGTTGCCTTACTTTCATCTTTTGCCTTTTGGTTTGTATGAATGGGTTCTTAAAATTTCCGGTGAAAATGTTCCAGAGTTTGCTGAAATAAAACAAACAAAAATTTCTATTGAACGATTTGAAAAAATTGTAAAATCTACAGGTTACTCTGTAGTACAAATGGAACATTATTTACTCAATCCTATTTATGAATATAAATTTGGTTGGAAAGCTAGAAAACAATTCAATTTGATTCGGCATTTATGGTATGTTAGAAATTATCTAACTACCTGTGTTTATTATTTAATTAAACCTGTTGATAACAATTAATCTTTTTATGGTACACATAGTTTTTAATGAAGAGGATGCAAAAGTACTGGAACAGGCTATTGCAATGGATGAATCGCTTACCGGAAAAATAATAATAATTAATGATGATTATTCTGTTGGTCCAATAGAAAATATTTATTCGAAAGAGGGTATTGAAAATAGGAATGAATGGTGGCAACCAGTTCTTTCGGGAGGTGATTTCGAACCGAAACTAAATCAAATATTGAAAGACGACAATTCTGTCATTGCGGAACTTGTAGAAAATATGCGAACCCATTCAGAAGAAATTATATGGATTTGGGCTGCTCAAAATGCTCATGATGTTTGTGGTTATTATTGGCTGTTAGCATTTATGAAGGAGTTTCAGGGTAGAGTGATGATTTTGTATTTAAACAATCTACCTTTTATCAATGAGAAAGGCAATATTTTTTATCCTGTATCATTAAATGAAATTCCACCTAAAGAATTTTTAAAAGCCAAAAAGTTAGCACGGGAAATTACTTTGAGTGAATTTGAGGTTGATCCAGATGAGTGGACAAAATTATGTAATGAAAACAAGGGTATAAGAATACTGGAAGGAGGAAAGAAATTGTCTCATTTTGGCTACGATTATTTTGATTCCGAATTAAAAAAATACATCATGCCCGACTGGCAGAAAGGGAATAAGATCATTCACAATTGTCTCAGTAAATCAAAACAAACAATAGGAGAAGCTTATCTACTATGGCGTTTAAAAGAATTGATTGCTCAGAATTTATTTGATGTGCAAGGCAAAACTGGTAACATGAAAGATTTTGAAGTTAAGTATTTTTCAAAAGCAGATTAATAAATTTTCAGTTCTACAATGGCTACAAAAAAAGTAAAAGAAGAATATACACATAGTGATAAAGGAGTAAGCGGCCAATATAAAACCTGGTTTTTGGATTATGCCAGTTATGTGATATTGGAAAGAGCTGTACCAGCAATTGAAGATGGATTAAAGCCCGTGCAAAGAAGAATCCTTCATGCCATGAAAGAAATGGATGATGGACGTTACAATAAAGTTGCCAATATCATCGGACAAAGTATGCAATATCACCCTCATGGTGATGCCAGCATAGGTGATGCAATTGTGAACCTTGGACAAAAAGATTTATTGATAGACACACAGGGAAACTGGGGAGATGTAAGAACCGGAGATGATGCAGCCGCAGCAAGATATATTGAAGCCAGATTGAGCAAATTTGCATTGGATGTTGCTTTTAATTCTAAAACAACAAACTGGCAATTGAGTTATGATGGTCGTAAAAATGAACCAGTTACTTTGCCCATGAAGTTTCCTTTATTACTCGCTCAAGGTGCTGAAGGAATTGCTGTTGGTCTTGCAACAAAAATACTTCCGCATAATTTCTGTGAATTGATTGAAGCTTCCATAAAAGCGCTCAGAGGTAAAAAGTTTGATATACTTCCTGATTTTCAAACAGGAGGAATTATGGATGCCAGTCTGTATAATGAAGGTAAAAGAGGTGGTAAAATCAGAGTGCGCGCGGTTATTGAGGAACAGGACAAGAAGACCCTCATCATAAAAAATGTACCTTTTGGTGTAACAACTACCCAATTGATGGAAAGCATTGTAAAGGCAAATGATCAGGGTAAAATTAAAATAAAAAAAGTAACAGATCATACAGCCGCAGCTGTAGAGATCATCATCGAATTGGCACCTGGTATTTCGCCTGATATTACCATTGATGCATTGTACGCATTTACGGATTGTGAAGTAAGCATATCACCCAATGCCTGTGTTATTTCCGATCAAAAACCTCAATTTCTATCAGTCATTGATTTATTGAAAATTTCAGCTGAAAACACAAAAGAGCTACTTAAAAAAGAATTGGAAATTAAACTAGCTGAACTGCAAGAAAAATGGCATTATACATCTCTTGAAAAAATATTCTTCGAGGAAAAAATTTACAAGGAATTAGAGAAAAAGCATGAAACCTGGGAAAAAGTGATATCTGCTATTGATAAAGCTTTTGAACCATTTAAGAAAAAACTTAAAAGAGAAATTTCAAAAGAAGATATTCTTAAACTAACGGAGAAGCCTGTTCGAAGAATATATAAGTTAGACATTGATGATTTGATCAATCAAATTAAAAATCTTGAATCTGAAATAAAACAGGTTAAAAATGACTTGGCTAGTCTGGTTGATTATGCAGTTTCTTATTACGAAGGACTTTTGAAGAAATACGGTAAAGGAAGAGAAAGAAAAACAGAAATAAGGCTGTTTGATACCATTCAAGCCAAGGATGTAGCCATTGCCAATACAAAGCTTTATGCTAATTACGCTGACGGTTTCATTGGCACTTCACTTAAAAAAGATGAATTTGTAGTGGAGTGCAGCGATTTAGATGACATTATTGCATTTACAAAAAGTGGAAAGATGAAAGTAGTGAGGGTTTCCGACAAAGTATTTATTGGAAAAGATATTATTCATGTAGCGGTTTTTCAAAAAAATGATGAACGCACAACCTATAATTTAATATACTTGGATGGTAAAACAGGTGTGAGCTTTGCAAAAAGATTTAATGTAACTGGTGTTACCCGTGATAAGGAATATGATTTGACCAAAGGTTCAGAAAAAAGTAAAGTGCATTATTTTACTGCCAATAATAATGGAGAAGCAGAACAGGTTAAAATTGCTCTAAGCCCTAATTGCAGCGCAAGAAACAAAGAGCTTGATTTTTATTTTGAGGAACTTGAAATAAAAGGAAGAAGCAGTATTGGAAATCAGGTAACAAAATATCCAATTAAATCCGTAAAGTTCAAGGAAGCAGGAAAATCCACATTGAGTGCAAAAAAATTGTGGTTTGATGATAAATTCGGAAGGTTAAATACAGACCAGAAAGGTGAGTATTTGGGTATGTTTGATGCAGAAGATAATATACTGGTTCTTTACAATGATGGTAATTATGAAATTACCAATCAAGAGATAACGCAACGTTTTGATCCCGAAAAAATATTGCTTATTGAGAAGTATCATCCTTCAAAAATAATCACTGCAGTATATCTTGACAATGATAAAATGCAATACACAATCAAGCGATTTAAAATAGAAACTTCCACTTTAAATTCTAAGTTTTTGTTTATTAAGGACGGTAAAGGAAATTCATTGGAAGCCGTGACAACGTCTGATGCTCCAATTCTTAAGGTTCAAACTGGCAGAGGGCAGCAACAAACCATTAAAAAATATAAGGTTGCAGAGTTGGTTGAAGTTATGGGCTGGAAGGCCGTAGGGGCTAAATTGATAGATTTTTCAAAATCCGTAGAAATGGAATGGGAGATAAAAGAGAAAAAAGACAATCAAGCCCAACCTGAATTATTTTAAAAACCTTAGTTTAAATATTCAAAAAAACCGGTCTTAAAGACACTATCCCTTAAACTGTGTAAGTTAAAAAATATTGGGGTTTGACTTTTGCTAAAGTCGAACCCTATTTTCAAATATAGTTAAGAACTGATTTAGGATAAGCCCC
>CAMCAY010000072.1 GCA_945872815.1 Chitinophaga pinensis | reverse complement strand
TTGATTTTTTTGGAGAAGGTATAATTGCAAGTAAAGGCAGAGCAATTGACTTTTCCTTATCTGGAAAATATAGTATCACTAAAAATCTACAAGGAAATATTGGATATAGACTGCTTGAAGGGGGATCAGACGGAACGAATCGGTACAATTTTATTCAACTTCATTTCATCTTTGTTAGTTTAAACTATTCATTTTACAAAAACAATAAAGTGCTATAAGTGCTGAATTTTAGGGATACTTACAATTTAAAACAAAATTTATTGGTTATGATCTTTGGGATAGAGCATTAAGTAAAACGAGTCTCTTTGTACTTGATCAATAATTTTTTCAGATTATCTCGCTATGTTATCTTATTTGATCAAGAATGAAAAAAAACATCTGCTTTATTCATCCTCGTCTTTTTGCTTTAAACTGACTGCGTAAAGCAATACACACTTGTAACAACCTTGAACTTTAAACTTTTAAACCTTAAACCTTTCTTGTGGTCCTAACGAGCTTGAGTTCGAACTTTTGGGAGGATGTGGAGAGCTTGGTAAATCTTTAGCCAAAGCACCCCAAATAATCGAGCAATTTAATCGCGGGTATTTATCATCTATTTCTAAAAATATGTTATGTTTGAGTTGAACAGTCGAAATGTATTTTGTAGATAAGAGAAATAGCAGTAATTAAAAAATATCTCATACGAAAAAGTGAAAGAATATTTATTGCTTCAATATAAAATGATAAACCGCAAGTTTCAAGATGTGGGCTTTAATCCGCAACTTGCATATATCCTGCTGACGGTTTTGTTTGCAGGTCTTTCGATTTTCCTTTTTCAAAAAACAGAATTTGCAATATATATATACTTGCTTCTCGCTTTGACTCTATTAGGAAAACTTTCTGAAACTCGAAGAACAGAATTTTTAAAAATCTGTTTTGGCAACATACAACTAAAGAAAATTAGAATTATAGAAAATCTTATTTACTCAATTCCATTTTTTGCTTTTCTTCTTTACAAACACCTCATAGGTTACGCAGGTTTGCTCTGGATATTAACAACGATTTTAGCGCTTGTAAACTTTCGAACGACTTTAAATTTTACAATTTGGACACCGTTTTCTAAAAGACCATTTGAATTTATGATAGGTTTTAGAAATTCATTTTATATTTTATTTGCAGCATACGCATTGACAATTATTGCTGTATTAGTAAACAATTTTAATCTTGGTGTATTCTCTATGCTCCTTGTTTTTATAACAATATGGAGTTATTACTCAAAACCAGAAAACGAATATTTTGTTTGGGCACATAACCAAAAACCAAAAGTATTTTTATTAAGTAAAATAAAAACAGCATTGCTTTTTTCTTCTTCGATTGTATTACCGATTGTATTAATTCTCGCCATTTTTATTCCTCAAAATATCGGTATAACCTTATTTTTCTTTTTAGTTGGTTTGGCGTTTCTTATTAGCGTAATAGTTAGTAAATACGCTGCATATCCGGATGAAATAAACATTACTCAAGGATTTTTCTTAGCTCTTTGTATTGGGTTTCCGCCTATTCTAATTCCTTACTTTTTTAAAAAATCAGAAAACCGCCTTAGTCGCTTGTTGAAATGATAACAGTTAAAAGTTTATACAAGAAATATGGGACAATCGAAGTTCTTAACAATATCAATATTGAGTTTGATAAAGGAAAAGTATATGGTATTGTAGGCGAAAATGGTGCAGGAAAGACAACTTTATTTAGGTGCATCTCAGACTTGGAAGAATATGAAGGCGAAATTATTTCAAACCCGAATCCAGTTAAAAATCATCTTGGATTGTTGCTAACAGATCCTTTTTTCTTTCAGAAAATTACTGGCAAAGAATATATTCAGTTCCTTTGCAATGCAAGGAACGTAAAAATCCCAAACATTGAAGAAAAGAACATTTTTGAGTTACCACTAAATCAATATGCTTCTACTTATTCAACAGGTATGAAAAAGAAGTTAGCACTAACAGCAATTTTATTGCAAGGCAACGAATTTTTTATACTTGACGAACCATTTAACGGAGTGGACATACAAAGCAACATCATCATAACAGAAATAATTCATAAACTAAAAGCACTTAACAAGATCGTTATTATTTCATCACATATTTTCTCCACTTTAAGTGACACTTGTGATGAAATTCATTTATTAAGGAATGGGCAATTTATCAAATCCGTTCAAAAGACAGATTTCCATATTTTGGAAGCTGAAATGAAACAAATTACAATAGGTAATAAAATTGAAAAATTGGGACTGACATAAAAAAGGCTTCTGACTGTCTTGGATTTCATGTGTTTTATAAGTTTGTTTTAATATGGTCACATAGAATAACTATTAAAACGTTTGTTACAAATAAAATTAGACTCGTAACGTTATTTCAGCGGAAAATAAAAATGGTCAACCTACACAGATTGACCAAAATTCTCGCTGGGTGGTCCTAACGGGTTTGAGTTCGAACTTTTGGGAGGATGTGGAATTATTGCTTTATTAACATTGCTTATAAAAAACTATTCCATTGCTGCTTTTAAAACTTGTGATTCCACTTCGTTGGAGAGTCTAAAATCAGTTTGTTTGATTTTATTCAGAATTGGAATAACAGATGGAATGATACCTTCAAGCTTTGCTTTGATTATAATTCCTAGTGTACCTGTAATGGACAAGCCAAGTAGGGTAGCAACTTTTCTTGCTTTTATATCATCCAAGATCAATAAAGAATCAGAAATTTCAAGTGCTAATGCTATAGCACTTGATTCGCCTTTGTCAATTTGCATTTCCAATAATCGTTGAGTGTCTTTACTCTTTACAGATAATATTTCGACCCAATTGGGTAATGGCTCTCCAAACTCAGTTGCAATTTCAATGGTTGTTGTGATTTTGCTATATAGTTTTTGTAAAAGATGTAGTTCTCCAATATTTGTAAGAATAATAAAACAACTGGTGTCAGAAATGATAATCTTATGCATTGGCTACATCACTTGAGATATCAGAAGGAGGATAATTAAAAATCGAAACGTTGTAACTTCCTAACAGTTCAGCGAATGCCCTTTTGGATATGCCTGCCACTTCGGCTGCCTGTCCCAGAGAAAGCTTTCCCATTTCATAAAGTTTACTGGCTAATAATATAGCCAATTGCTTGTTATCTACTTCTAAATTATCTGGCATTTGTAATGTCATAGTTCTCATACTATGAAGTTAAAAATAAAATTTGATGAAAAGTAGAAGAATAATAATAATCTATGGAATTATTAATGCTTTTATTACTTAAATGCTATTTAAAATTTTGTTATTGATTTCAATAACAAAGTGGAGCTAACGGGCTTGAGTTCGA
This sequence comes from Chitinophaga pinensis, assembly GCA_945872815.1. Lineage (GTDB taxonomy): Bacteria > Bacteroidota > Bacteroidia > Chitinophagales > Chitinophagaceae > Ferruginibacter > Ferruginibacter pinensis_C. Next base: position 4,517 of record CAMCAY010000072.1, on the reverse strand, counting down.
ACTTTTGGGAGGATGTGGAGCTTTTGGTAAATCTTTAGCCAACGCACTATTTTTTCTATTATAATGCCGATAAGACAACTGTTTGGGACAATTTCATTGGACCATTATAGATGTTTAGTTTGTAAAAACATCAAATCGAACTTGCAATTATTATTGAAATAAAAACGCTACTTTAGCAAATCAAGGTTAATTAACTCCATTTCATAGTTATTCGTAGTTAAATGCCTAAATTTCACTGCTACACGTGAAATAATCTGATTGGAACAGACTTATTTTTACAACATTATTTATCTTCATTAAAAAAATTAAAAAATGAGAAAACTTTTATTTGTTACAGTAATTGGTGCCCTTTTATTTGTGGTGTCATGTAAAAAAGATACACAACCAGTTGTAAGCAATCCAACTTGTTCAATTGAAGGAAGATGGATTGACCCATTGGGAAACACATTATATGAGTTTAAAGATAGTCTGAGGTATACTATTTACCAGACTACACCTGGTGGACAGTTCGGAACAATTGCCGATGCCATTCCCGGTCCGAAAAAATGGTGGATGGAGGGTGATTCCTTGGTTTTGAAACTGGGCTCGTCACGTTATGCGAAATTTTTAGCTGAGTTTGATTGCAATTGTAATCGTATGAAACTTACAGCTAATTGTGTAACAGGTATTTGTAGCGGCATTTATTGGAAAGAGGGTTTTGACACTACAACCTGTCAATAAATATCTACTTTTTAGCTCATCCCGACCCAGACAAGGATACCGTCAGTGTCGGGATTTTTTATATAATTTTCTCAAATTGTGGATAGGAATATATAGAAATGATACCAAAATGAATTACAAAAAACGAGGTTGCTTTTTGGTATAATGCCGCTGTGGTAGCTGGTTGGGTAAATTTAAATGGACAATATCAGAAATCTGAACGGAATAAACTTTTTGATTGAATTTTTGGTGGAGGTACCCTAGGAAACTAACTTACATTTTGCTATGAATAAAAGTAAACATCTTCTCTTTCTTTCTTTTTTTATTAGTTTGGCTTTTATTACTCATGCCCAACAAAACGGAGCGATGTTGAGGAGTATTTGGGAAAACGAGGCCAATGATGATATTAAACGATATAAAGCCTTGGATGAATTTTATGAACTTACCAATCAGCAATTTCCAGATTCGGCTTTAAATGCATTGAATTACCACCTAGGAATGGCTACTGCGAAAATGAATTCTCGCGAAATGTTTAGTGCATTGAAGCGCAGAGGTAATATTATGCGATTACAGCAAAACTATCCAGAGGCTATTTCTTCATATACCGATGCAGAGCTCATTGCTAAAAAACTGGGTGATTCCTTATTGATTGCCGACATATGTGGAAACATCGGAAACGTGTGTATGTATTTGAAGGATTATATAACAGCAACTCGACGCTTTTCGACCGCATTGAAAATATATCAGCGTTTTGGAAATGTGGAGGGTGAAACCAGAATGCTCACCAACTTAGGTAGTGTTTTTCTTACGATTCATAATTATGATCTATCTCTTGATTATTACACAAGAGTTCTTGCTTCGATGAATAAAAGGAAGATCAATGATAGAAGCACTGGTATTGTTTTTATGAACATAGGCTGGGCATATTATGAACAAAAAAAGTTCGAGTTAGCTTGTGATCATTATTTAAAAGCACTTGCATTATTGGAGAGTGAGAAGAACATGTTCTTTGTAGCGGATTGTTATTTAGACTTAGCACTTGTTTATTATGAATTGAAAGATATCACTAAAGCCCTTGAATATGTGCGTAAGGGCAAGGAACTAAATAAAACCCTTGGGGCAAAACAAGGGGAATTATTTACAAAGGTTGTAGAAGCTAAGATACTTTATGATCGGAGTCCTGAACAGGCCTTAAATATTGCGGAGTCCTTGATTAACGATGTTAGAAATGAGAATTTAACAAAGAAGATGCTATACGAAGTTTTGTATAGATGTTATAAGCAGTTAAATAGGCCGGTTGAGGCATTAGCAATGCATGAACTTTTTGCAGCGTATAAGGATAGTGTTTTTTTGGAAATAAATCAGTTCGAAATTATTCAGGAAGCTTTTAAATGGGATAACGAAGTTCAGGCTACCCAAAGAGAATTAAAGAATCAGCAAGAAAAAGACCAATTGAAGACTACACATTTTCGAAAAATAATTTTATTGCTTCTAATTTTCTTTTTAGTCGCTGGAGCGCTCATTTATGTAATGGTTTCAAATAATGCCAAGAATAAAATGAAGCGAATGGCATTGTTACAAGAGATTGAGATACTAAAGAAATCAGACAGTAATGGCTTAATAATTTCAAAGGACACTTTGCCATTAGACAGAGTCGCTATTGAAAAATACATCAATAGAAGTATCAATGAGACCGATTGGAAAGTCTTAAACATCTTATTAAATGACCCATCAATTTCAAATAATGAAATTGCAAAGCTCGCATTCATGAGTGTAGATGGTATTGGATCGTCTTTACGAAGGATGTATGAGTATTTTGATTTGAAGGAGACCAAGTACAAGAAAATTGCACTTATCATTAAAGCGATAAATATTTGCAAGGAGCAAATGCCTGGCACGGAAGACCAAACAAAACTAAGCTGATAAATAATGAATAACTACTAGGTGGTCCTAACGGGTTTGAGTTCGAACTTTTGGGAGGATGTGGAGAGCTTGGTAAATAATTGAAATATTCTATAACGTCATTTTGCTCTCAATTATAATTGCCTGTGTTTGATGATTTTAATTTTTATTAAAATTATGTCACAATTTCTCCTTTATTTACACATACAATCTGATTGGCAAATCATACTCGCTGCATGAAGGAAAAAAAGGAATTGTTTATGTCGATGTACGAACCTGTTCATGAGTCATTTGAACGGTTTTGTAAAGCAAGAGCGTATGGCTGTATGCCATTCCGGGATTTGATGCAGGAAACCTTACTTGTAGCTTATTCGAAATTTGAACAGTTAAAAGAGCACGACAAAATACTATACTTTTTGTTTGGAATTGCCACCCGTTTGTTAGCCAATCAACGGAGAAGAATTTCGCCGGTATATCATAATGAAATTCCAGAATCGAGTCATTTTCTTAACCCGGAAGCAGAGCGTAAATCAGAAATTGATCATCTCTATAAAGCGCTCTCTTTTCTTCCTGCTGACCAGCGTGATGCACTTATTTATTTTGAAATTGTAGGGTTTTCAGTTAAAGAAATTTCAGTTTTTCAGAAAAAATCAGAAGTAGCTGTAAGGCAACAATTGTCTAGAGGAAGACAAAAGCTCCTTTCATTACTGCAAGAAAAAAATGAACCTAAAAACATTATGCCATGACGGAGGAATCATTACAAAAATTGTTTGCCGATGTAAAGAGTGCCCCTGCAGAAACAAATGTTGCAGATGTTTCTCAATGGATAGAAACTATGGGAACAGTGGGAGGCGGAACTACTATTATTCAAAAATTACTTCAAAAAAAATTAATCATCATGACTTCTATAATTTCAGCTGCTATAATCGGTGCCATTATTTTATTTTCAACTGACGGGAATGATAAAAAAGAAAAACAAGTCATTCCCATTTTAGAAAAGAATACAATTTCTAGTACTTCAACAACAACAAATCAAATTGTACAAAATAACAAATCCGAAAATCTTTTGCCAATCACTCAGCCAGCAATCATTGATACTCCGGCTGCTGTAAATTTAATTCCTGTTCAAAAAGAAAAACTTGAAATTGTAAACGAAACTCCAAAAATTATCAACACCGATACAAATGAGTTGCCTCAAAAAAATGAGGAATACATGAGTTCAGGAGTATGGGAATCTACAAATGACAGTTTACATTTAGATACTATTTTCAACGGAGTAAAAGCTTTAGTTTTTAAAGGTCGTGTTAATGAAAAAATTGCTATAAACGGAAGTAATAGAACAAATGTTGCTCTGAATTTTAATTATAAATACAAAGTGAAAGGGATTTACACCAGAAAAAACAGAGAATGCAAAGTCACTTATGAAAAAAAGGATTCTGTTTTAATCATACAAATTGATAGAAAAAATCCGGTTAACATTGGTGTTAGTTATTCAAAAGAAATTTCTAGTCTTTCTTTTGAAGTACCTGAAAATATTGCCGTTCAAATTAAAACCAGTTATGGTAACATAAATGTCAGCGGATTAAAAAATAATGATCTCGATTTTCAAACAACTTATGGAGATATTGACGCATCGTTACTTTCAGGTAACGTCAATTTGTATAGCGACTATGGAGATATAGATTTCAATGATTTGAATGGTAAAATTGACATTAAGACCAGCTATGGAAATGTTAATGGTAAAAATATTACTGTTTCAGAACACATGAATATCAAATCGGGTTATGGTTACATTGATTGTCAGATCATGAATCCCATTACTGATTGTGAGCTGGATTTAAAAACCGGTTATGGGAAAGTAAAAATCAAAAGAACAGATTTGAAATTAGAGGCGGGTGCTAAATTGATTTTTGGTG
>CAMCAY010000071.1 GCA_945872815.1 Chitinophaga pinensis | reverse complement strand
TGATTTTGTCAACTCCTTTCTATCGTATTTACTTCAATCTTTATGCTGGTAGGTTGCTCTCCAGCAAAGCCTACTTCCTCATGGATTGATAATGTAAAATTCAACAGTTGAAAAAATAAAATCACCAACTATTTTTGACTACATTACCTTTTATTTTGGGCTATCATCTTATTCATTACCATAACCGCCTGGTCTATATAAATATCATTTGCTCTGACTTTTATCCATTGTTTGTTTTTTTCAATTTTATCAACTGCACTGTTTATTTTAGCAGTATCCGAATTAAGGTTGCTGAAATTAATTTTGTATGTTAACTTATTAAGTTCATCAAGCTGTTTGTTAATAGATTTCAATTGCTTTTGTTCCTCTTTATAATTTTCAATATTCAATGAATATTCTTTGTTGATATACTTCTCAAGCCACTTTACATTATTGCGAATACTGTCAAATTTTTTATTTTTCAAAACTTCTTCATTAACAGGAGGTATCAAATTATAAATGGAAGAACCATTAAACCATATATTGTAAGATGCTTTGGCTATTTCATCCCAGCCCAATGCATATTTGTTGTCTTTTTCCCTGAATTTAAGGTAATCATATCTGTCTGGTAATACGATATCTGGAACTACTCCTCTCAACTGAGTTGCACCGCCGCTTATTCTGTAGAATTTTTGCATGGTAAGTTTTATGCTCCCAAGCTCTTCATTTGCATTGTCAGATGAAAAAAGATCAAATTTGCCGCTCAAAGGAATATTTCTTTGAACAGTCCCTTTTCCGAAAGTGGATTTGCTACCAATAATCAACCCTCTTTTATAATCCTGAATGGCTGCGGCAAAAATCTCAGATGCGGATGCGCTAGTTCCGTCAACCATCACCTCCAATGGACCATCATATTGTATTGATGGATCTCTGTCTGGCAATACTTCCGGATTTTCGTCTCTGCCTTTTACCTGACATATAGGCCCGCTATTAATAAAAAGTCCGACCATTTGAACAACATCATACAAAGATCCTCCACCATTGCCTCTCAGATCTAGAATAATTCCGTTTACATTTTCTTGTTTTAATTTCTCTATCTCCTTTGCTACATCTGCAGCACATCTTGCCCCATTGGACATTTCAAAATCGGCATAAAATTCCGGGAGATAGATATAACCAATTTTGTTGTCATCTTGATTTATTATAGCCGACTTAGCAAAAATTTCTTCGGTATTAACTTTCTCTCTTATCAAACTAATTAACTTAATTGTTCCATCAGATCTTTTAATAGTTAATTTTACAACTGATCCATTTGTTCCTCTAATTAATTTGACTGCATCACTAACAGCGTAACCGGTAACATCTACTGCTTCATTGTCACCTTCTGCAACTTTAATAATTTCATCATTTTCTTTCAATTCTCCGCTTTTCCATGCAGGGCCACCTGTAACAAGACTTGTAATGATAATCTTGCCATCATCCTCTTTAAGCTGAGCTCCTATACCGTAAAAACGGCCACTCATAGATTCATTAAACGATCTCAAATCCACTGGCGGGAAATAATCAGTATGGGGATCCATCATACTGGTAATTGCATTAACAAAAGAGCTGAAATTTTCTTCCTGCGTTTCTCTGCTTTTTTTTGTTGTGAAATAGCGATCCATTTGCTTTCTTACCTGATCTCTGGCTTCTCTTTCCAATGTGGAATCCGCTTTATAAACAAAATCTTTTTGACCTTTATTTTTCTCTCTATCCTCCAGCATATCAACATACTTGTTTAACACAGAATATTTCAATTTCCTTCTCCATACATCGTACCTGTCCGACGCATTCTTAGGATAATTCAACTTATCAGGATCCAATTGAATCTTTTCATCCTTTGAAAAAGAAAAAGGTTGAGATAGAATTTGAGGATATAATAGTGACACTTCATTCAACCGCTTCAAATAAATATTGTTAATAGTAAAAAAAGACTCTAACTCTTTGCCGTGAATTTCATCATCAATTACAGTTGCATACTTTTTAAACGCATCAATGTCTTGTTGAAGGAAAAATGACTTTTCATCATCCAGGTCATTAGTGAATTTCTTAAGCATCTCACGACTAAATAGATCATCTATTTTTTTGGGTTTGAAATGCGCTTCTTCGATCATTACACATACATTCTTTAGCACTTTCGCATATTTTTTCTTTGGATCATCTTTATCCGAACGACCCTGCGAATTAAAAGCGATAAAAAGTCCTATAACGGTCAAAATAACTATAATCGGGAAAATTTTTTTATTCATAAAAATTGCTGCAATTTTTTGCATAATGTAAAAATAGCGGAAAATTATCCTACATAGGAATCAACTACAAGATTGCAATAAATAATCTTTTGTTAATCGTTGAATATTGAATGTAATTAAAATAAAAAAGGCCTTCTATAAAGAAGACCTTGGGTGGATGATGGGGCTCGAACCCACGACCCCCAGAATCACAATCTGGTGCTCTAACCAACTGAGCTACAACCACCATTTGAAAATTCAAGCACAAAAGTAATTAATTTTTCAACCTCTTCAAAATTGATTTTTATTGAAAAACAATTGGATTCTTTTAAGATGAGTAGCAATTAATTCCAGTATCTCCTTACAGAATTATATTATTAATTATTGCACTTTAAAATTGTGTGATGATTCAGAAATACAAAAAAATTTAAACGCCGCTTTTAAAAATATACAGTGGTCAAAGTTGGAATAGATTTAAAAATTGATTTCTTCTTCTGCTTGCTACTTCAATCTGAGTTCCATCCTCCATTGTAATAGTCCCCCCTCTTCCTTTGTTGTATTTTAACAAACGATTGATATTGACAAGATGGGAATTGTGAATTCTAAAAAAGCTTGATTTAGGCAACATGTCTTCAAACTCCTTGATGTTTTTAGATGCAGTTATCTTTTCCTTTTTAGAAGTAAAAATATAAGTGTAGGTTCCATTTGATTCAAATCGTATAATATCGTCAATATGAATAAATACAAATCCTTCCAAAGTTGGAATGGCTATTTTATTCGACTTATTAATGGCTGCAGCATCTGAATTGTTGATGATAAGTTCTTTTTGAATGGCTATTGACTTATTGAGCATTATTTTTATTGCTTTTTGAATAGCCAATTCAAGCTCTTTTGGTCGGATAGGTTTAACCAAATAATCAACTGCATTGTATTTAATAGCCTTAAGAGAACAAGTATCATCTTTAGAAATGAATATACATTCAAAATCAATATTTACAATACTTTCTAGGAATTTGAACACAGACAACCTGGATAAATGTGTACTTAATATCACAAGATCTGGATTTAACCCATTTATCAATTTTTGGGTTGATTTAATATCTGATGCCTCTCCGGCAATTTCAATTAATGGGCAATTATCCCTGATTATCTTTTTAAGAAATGCTAATTGTTTTACTTCACTATCAATTATCAGAGTTCTAAACATAACTACTTCAAATTATTGAACGAAATACTCTCAACTTGTAATTTTATAAATAAGAAAGTTGTAGTACGTTTTAAAAAATGACAAATATTTCGAGTCTTGTTTAAATAAAATATTGACGAGCGACTTTAATCAAAGAAGAATTTCACTTGTTTACTACTTTATTTAAATAGATAAAAAATTAATCAATTGCAAAAAACAACATATTGATGAGAAAATTCAACTGAATTAACAAGCGTGTAATTTTAGCATATATTCGTGTCATTTAATACATAAAACGAATAAGTAAAAACGAGCTAACCCATTAAATTCAGGATATGTGTTTAAAAAAATTGTAATTCTACCGAAAATTAGTTTTCAGATTTTTAGACTTAAAACATCCGGTTTTTTTGTTGAGGTTTCTAAGAATTAGCACTATACTAATGTAAAGTATTATAAGAAGGCAATTTATTAAAAATTAGTATTAATTTGCCTACCTAAAGCAAAATTTATTTTATTACAACCAATTCCATTGATAATTTTTAATAAATCCTTTTAATTACAACATTAGCTACAAAAAATTCTACGTATGAAGTCAATTAGTTTTAAAAATATTATCCCACATTTTATCGCAATAGCTATTTTCCTTTTTGTTACGTTGATTTTTTGTAAACCTGCGTTGGAATCCGGTGTTATCCTCAAACAAACGGATGCCACAGGTTGGATGGGAATGGCGCATCAATCCCTAGAATATGAAAAAGAACATGGGCACCTACCACTTTGGAATACCAATATGTTTGGAGGTATGCCAAATTATCAAATTGCCATGAAGGGAGACTGGACCCCAGTAGTAATCTTTGATAAAATAATTCAATTGGGACTTCCTCAGCCTTTTAATTTTTTCTATTTGGCTTGCATTAGTTTTTATTTTCTATGTATTTGTATCGGATTGCGTCCTCATGCTGCCATAATAGGAGCGCTTGGATTTGCTTTTAGTAGCTATTCTCCTATAATTGTAACAGCAGGACATGCTACCAAAATGCTTTCAATGGCTTATTCTCCTGCGGTATTAGGTGGTGTAATATTACTATTCAAAAGAAGATATTTGATTGGATTAACATTGACAGCGCTGTTTACTACCCTGCAAATTGCTCAGGCACATCAGCAAATAACCTACTACCTTTTTATTGTTATTGGCATTTTTACCTTAACACAAATCATATTCTATTTTTCTAAAAAAGAATATGTTCCAATTGTCAAATCCATTGGCTTATTGATACTGGCTGCTTTGATAGGCATAGCTGCTAACCTCCTTCCTCTATACACTACTTTTGATTATTCTAAAGAATCTAAGCGTGCGGGAATGTTGGTAATGGATAAGAATACAAATGGCAATAACAATGTCAAATCTGATAAAACAGTTGGTCTTACAAAAGATTACGCTTTTATGTGGAGTTATGGCATTGGTGAATCCTGGTCATTGATGTTTCCTGGAGCAAAAGGCTATGGAACACATCAGGCAGAACGAGATGGAGAGGTATATGTATTTCCAAAATTGAAGGATAACGGACATCTTGTTAATTACATAAATGAAAATCTACCAAACTTTCCCGCAGATCAAATTGCAAACCAAATGAATGGAGCAATTTATTGGGGCAATCAACCCTTTACAAACGGTCCAGTTTATTTGGGTGCTATCATTTGTTTCTTATTCATTTTTGGAATGTTCTACTTGGATAATAAATATAAGTGGTGGATATTAATTTCATCGGTGCTTGCGATATTATTGGCTTGGGGAGATAATTTCAAGTCATTCAATTATTTCATATTTGACTATTTACCCTTCTACAACAAATTCAGAGTGCCTACCATGATATTGATTGTACCTCAATTGTTATTTCCTTTGATGGCATCTTTAGTGATAGATAAATTAATGAAAAATGAAGACCCTAAAATTTGGAACGCTCTTAAATTAACTATTACAGCTACCGCATGTGTGTTTGCATTGGTTACCTTTTATTACTTATCGAGTGATTATAGCAAAGAAAATAAATTAAGAACCGCAGAATTCAATAAAATCGTCAGCTCTAATTCCGCAGATAGTCAAAATAAATTGCAACAGCTTAACCAAGATGAAAAATATAAAGCTGAAATAGACAATCAGATTTACGAAGGAATGTTTGGAAACATTGCAAGGGAAGCCAATGCAGATGCACCAAAGAAAACCAGGGAATTCGTTAGCGCACTTAAAAAAGACCGTGCTTCATTTTTAATGTCAGATATAATCAGATCATTCATTTTCATTTTGATTGTCGCTTTGATTATAGCTGCTTATTTGAAGAGCAAAATAAATGCGCTGATCATGGTGGTAGTAATTACAATTTTATCCACATTTGATTTGATTCAGTTTGGTTCAAATTATTTAAATGACAAAAGCTTTCAATTGAAAGATAATTATGAAGCAGATGAATTTCCAATGTCATCAGCAGACAAGTTTATATTAAATGACAAAGACCCTAATTTCAGGGTATTAAATACATCTGGTCTTGATGAATCTCGTACTTCTTATTACCACAAATCTATTGGAGGATATCATCCAGCCAAACTAGGTATTTATGATGATTTGATTGCTTACCAGTTTAAAGGCCGATTCAATATGGCGGTAGTCAATATGCTTAATACCAAATACATCATTCAGGAAAAAGAAAATGACAAATTTGCTCAGTTGAATCCTGAAGCATTGGGAAATGCTTGGTTTGTAAAAGGCATTCATTTCGTTAATGGCGCCTCAAATGAAATGAAAGCCATCAGTAATTTCAATCCGAAAGATACGGCAGTAGTTGACATGTCTTTTCAAAAATCAATTACTTCATTTTCTCCTGCAGACAGCAACGCAAGTATAAAGATGACAAAGTTCGATAATGATGCTATAACTTACGAATCAAATTCAAACACTACCAGTCCTGTAATTTTCAGTGAGATATATTACAAAGACTGGAAAGCAACCATTGACGGCAAAGCAACCACTTTTTTCAAAGCAAATTATGTACTAAGAGGAATCATTGTTCCTGCAGGTAAACACATTGTCAAATTCACCTTTGAACCGAAATCATATTACATAGGCAATAAAGTTACCTTCATTGCTTCCTGGTTATTGGTTCTATTAGTAATTGGTACAGTTTTGGCTGAATTTAAAAAAAGTAAAACCAACCCTGAAAATCAGTAAAATATCTTAAGATTATAAATCAGGTAAAATTAAAAATATACGAACACATATAACAGCCATTGCTCCTTATAAAATTTACCCTCCCAAAATGGGCGGACAAAAAGGCATTGCATTATTTTATCAATTTTTATCAAAAAAGACAGATGTAACTTTAATTTCCACAAGAAATAATGAAAATCCTGTAGAACTTAATGCTGAATTTTTACCGGTATTGACTAATTCTAAGTATAGATACATCAACCCCTTCCTTTTTTTTACAATTTTCGAGACCATCAAAAAAAGGAAATCCACTCATTTATTATTGGAGCATCCCTATTTGGGTTGGTTAGGAATACTTACAAAAGTATTTTGCAACATCAAACTTGTCATTCACTCTCACAATATCGAATCACTTCGTTTCAAAAGCACCGGTAAATGGTGGTGGAAAGTTCTATGGTTTTATGAAAAATTGATACATAGAAAAGCCGACGTTAATTTTTTCATCACACAGGAAGATAGACAATATGCAATTGAAAAATTCCATTTAAAAGAACATCAATGTCATACAATTACATATGGATTTGATTTGAGCGCACCTCCTACGAATGAAGAAAAAATAAAAGCCAAATCACAATTACAACAACAATTCAATTTTGCCGATGATACTACTATTTTATTGTTTAATGGAACATTGGATTACAAACCAAATCAGGATGCGCTTGATATTATCATAAACAAAATCAATCCTATTCTCCTTCAACAAAAACAATTCAAATATAGTATCATCATTTGTGGAAAAAATCTGCCTTCACATTACAACAACCTAATTGACATTCAAAGTAAAAATATAATTTACGCTGGTTTTGTGGATGATATAGGATTATATTTCAAAGGGTCTGACATATTCATCAATCCAGTTACAGACGGGGGAGGAATTAAAACTAAATTAGTGGAAGCATTGGGATATGATCTTTTTTGTGTAAGTACAAAAAATGGCGCAATTGGAGTTCCTGCCAATATTTGCAACAATAAGCTTCAAATAATTGAAGACAATAATTTTGAAGCATTCGCCAATTCAATCATCACTTCGAATCCTCAACAGTTTCACATCAAGGATGATTTTTTTAATCATTTTTATTGGCAGAAAATAACTGATAAGGCCACTGAGATCATTAACAACTAATTAATCTACACTGATTCGAAAACCATCTCTTATTGCTTGCATCAGCTTCAACTTACCCTGTTTGTTATATTTTAATAGAAATGCAATTCTAGAAATAAAAGTATATAACAATGTCAGCGCTTTATTAATTCCTTTGAAATTTTTTCTGATAAAATAAATCTTGTTTCGGTTTCCGTAATAAATATAAAAAGGTGAATTATCTCCCCCACTACTTGAAGATACTTTATGAAATAAATATAAAGAGGGCTCATACCATAATCTATAACCGCTTCTCAATGCCCTCAGCACAAAGTCTGTATCATCATAATACGCGAAATATTTTTCATCCATTAATCCTACTTGTTTAAATACCTCCGCCTTAATTAGCAAAAAACAAGTAGGTGCGTAAGTTATATGTTTAGCTATATTATATTCAGGTGCATCTTGTTTATTCATTCCATAGTGCAC
>CAMCAY010000070.1 GCA_945872815.1 Chitinophaga pinensis | reverse complement strand
CGTTTAACCTTGAACCGTAAAACCTTTGAACTTTTGAACCCTTGAACCTTAAACAATTGAACCCAACTAAAATATGGCAAGAATAATGGCAATTGATTATGGTGGAAAAAGAACAGGCATAGCCGTTACCGATCCTTTGCAAATCATTGCAACTGGGCTTACTACCATCGCTTCTGAAGATTTAATTCCATTTTTAAAAAAATATACCAAAGAGGAAAATGTGGAGCTGTATATCGTAGGGCTTCCTAAAAACTGGGATGAGTCTGATACTCACGGCACTGCCCTCGCCAGAAAAGCTATAGAAAAAATCAAAAAAGAATTCCCGAATATTCCAGTTAAAGATGTAGATGAACGCTATACTTCTAAAATGGCCAAAGATGCCATGTTGCAAATGGGAATGAAGAAAAAAGATCGTCGCGATAAAAAAATCGTAGATGAAATAGCAGCCACCATTATTCTTCAAGAATATATGCAAAGCATTGGTTAGCTTAATTAAATTCGATTTAGGCAGTCATTAAAAAACCATCATTTATCACAGCGCCTTTTTTAATTACAATAATTCCATCCTTAATAGAAAAAAGCGGATGATCGCTGTTTTCAATGTGATTACCCCCTTTGATAATAACATTGTTGCCTATTCTACAATCCTTATCGACAATCACATTTTCCAACTCACAATTATCCCCTATTCCTAATTTAGGCATTTGTCTTTCTTGTTGGTGATTGATTTCATCAATGGTTTCATAAAAATCATTTCCCATAATATAACAACTGGTAATGGTTGTTCCTTTTCCAATTCTACTGCGGATACCAATCACAGAATTAGCAATTGATTCTGCATGAATAATAGAACCCTCTGCAATGATGGAATGCTCAATTTTTGTTCCACTTATTTTTGCCGGAGGCAACATTCTCGCCCTGCTGTAAACCATTTTAGTATTGTCAAACAAATTAAATGGAGGCAAATCAAGTGTCAAAGATAGATTGGCTTCAAAAAAAGAATGTATGTTTCCAATATCAGTCCAATATCCATCGTATTGAAAACTCGCTACATTGTAATGACTGATAGAATCAGGAATAATTTCTTTACCAAAATCTGTAGCATCTTTATTTTCTGAATCCAACAAATTGTATAAAATAGATTTATTAAAAATATAAATACCCATGGAAGCCAGATAATGCCGACCCTGCTGTTTCATGAATTCTCCTGTATCGCATACCCACTCAGGCAGCTTATCCTTTGTTGGCTTCTCTATAAATGAAGTGATCCTGTGATTATCATCGGATTTTAAAATACCGAATTCCGGCGCCTCTTTTTCTCCTACAGGGATGGTTGCAATCGAAATATCTGCATTGGATTTTTCATGATTTTGAAGCATTTCTGCAAAATCCATCTGGTATAATTGATCCCCACTTAAAATTAAAACATACTCAAACGCTTCTTTGTGTATATGCTTCAATGATTGTCTCACCGCATCAGCTGTACCCTGAAACCATCCGGGACTTTCAGGTGTTTGCTCTGCTGCCAGTATATCTACAAATCCGCTGGAAAACGCACTGAACTGATAGGTGTTTTTAATGTGCTTATTCAATGATGCCGAATTGTATTGTGTCAATACAAACATCCTGTTGATATTGCTATTGATACAATTAGAAATAGGAATATCTACTAACCTGTATTTACCCGCAATTGGAACTGCCGGTTTACTTCTGGCGGCTGTTAATGGATATAAACGTGTACCGGCTCCACCACCTAAAATAACGGCAATTACTTTCTTGCTAATCATAAACTTTCAATTTCAAATTACTGAATCATAAAGTTCGGTATAATCAGCCGTCCTTTTTTCCCAACTGGTATTGATTGTCATCATTTTTTTTCTAAGCAAATTTACCATTGGCGAATTTTTGTACAATTCAAGTGCTCTTTTTATTGAAAGCACCATTTCATCAATTGATACATTTTCAAAAGTAATTCCGTAACCATTCTCTTGCTCAACATCTATGACCGTATCTTTTAAACCTCCTGTATTTCTAACCATAGGAATTGTTCCATATCTCATGGCATATAATTGATTCAAACCACATGGCTCTACTCTGCTCGGCATGAATAAAAAATCAGCACCCGCATACATTTGATGACTCAATTGTTCGTTAAACTCGAATTTTGAATGATAATACCCAAAACATTTTTCGTGTATAGAGGTTAAAGTCGATTCAATCTTAGATTCACCATTACCCAATACCAGGAAATTAAACTCTTTGCCAAATTTTTCAAATGCAGTTTCAATTGTTGCTGCCAATAAATCAGCAGATTTTTCAAAAACCAATCTTCCAATAAAAATAAATAAAGGCAAGTTCTCATCAAATCCAAACTGGAAGCACAACTGTTTTTTATTTTCTAACTTACCAAACTCTTGTGAGGAAGAATCATATTGAGTTTGGATTGATTCATCGTGTTCAGGGTTCCAAACTTGGTAATCAATTCCATTCAATATTCCCGTACACTTGTTTCTTTCATTTTGAAACAAGTGTTCCAGACCATTGGCATGATTCATCAACTCCAGCATATAGTTTTTACTGACCGTATTTACTTTATTTACACATTTTAATGCACAGGCTAATGAATTAATCTGATGATTCCATTCCAATAAGCCTGATTTCCATTCATCATAAGCAGGTAACAGTTTTGCCTTGCTCCAATCCATACAACCTTGATATTGTGCGTTGTGAATGGTCAATATTGTTCTTAGGGAAGACAATTGTTTGTATGTAAAACAATGCTGCATCATGAAGGGAATCAAACCTGCGTGGTGATCATGTACATGAATTAAATCGGGCATTTGCGAATGAAGTATCCACTCCAAAACAGCTATCTGAAAAGCCAGGTATCTTTCATCATCATCATCATAACCATAAATTTGGGTTCTATCCAACAACCCATTTATATCAACACAATACAACTCAAAACCCAATTCGTTTGCTTTTTCTTTTATTACGGTAAAATCAATTGTTTGATTTCCAAAAGAAAAGGAACCTTTATAAACTGTATCCCAATGATGATGAATCAAATAAGATGTTCTGTGCATGGGCATCACAACAAAAGCTTGAAGTCCCATTTTATTTTGATATTTTGGAAGTGCTCCCACCACATCGGCTAATCCCCCTGCTTTAGCCATAGGATAACATTCTGCACTGACATGTATAACCCTCATCTCGAATGATTTAATATTAAAGTAGCGATTCAAAATACACCTTTAAACTATATCGGTTCAAATTATTTGTATATTTTTTTATTAATTCAAAAATAACTCACTAATTTCCAATTTATAAAACCAAAACTATGTCAGATATTCAACAAAAATCAACAAATGTAAATGCTACAAATTATGGGGCATTGAGCACTTTGGTCACTGTTTTTTTCTTTTGGGGCTTCATTGCTGCAGGCAACAGCATATTTATTCCATTTTGCAAACATTATTTTCATTTAGATCAATTTCAAAGTCAGCTGATTGATTTTGCTTTTTACACTGCTTATTACATAGGAGCTTTGATTTTATTTGCATACGGTTCCTATGGTGGAAAAGACCTGGTAGGAAAATGGGGATATAAAAAGAGTATCATCTTAGGCTTGTTGTTTTCAGCCCTTGGAGCTGCTGCCATGATCATTGCAGTCAATGCCAATACATTCGAAGGTATGTTAGTAGGTTTATTTATTGTTGCATTGGGATTTTCATTACAGCAAACAGCCGCTCAACCTTTTGCCATATCTCTTGGAGATCCTGCTACTGGAACAAGCAGGGTAAACCTAGGAGGAGGAATCAATTCATTTGGAACCACCATTGGTCCTATAGTTGTTGCATTGGCATTGTTTGGTACCACAGCAGCTGTAACTGATGAACAAATAGCTGCATTGAGTTTAAATAAAGTTATCATTCTATACACTTGTGTTGGTGGGTTGTTTGTTGCAGCTGCATTGTTATTTCATTTTGCTAAAAAAGTTCCAGCAGGTATTATGACTGAAAGCACAGAAAAAGCCAATAAAGCCTTATATACATTGATTATCATGACAGGATTTTTGATTATCATGTTTGCGCCTGTTTTCAATAGTTACAAAACTGATTTAGAAAATGCAAGTGATGCTGAAAAGCTTTCTATGAACGCATTCCGAATGAAATGGCTATTGGGAGCTTTGGGAGTAGTTGTATTTGGCTTGTTGTATTCAAACATCAGCGCATCCAAAAATGCGGATGGTTGGGGTGCAATGAAATACCCTCAATTGGTTTTAGGAATGTTAGCCATCTTCGTTTATGTTGGAGTAGAAGTAGCCATAGGTAGCAATATGGGAGAATTACTCAAACAGAAAACATTTGGAGCAAAACAAGCTTCGGAAGCCACTCCTTATATTGCCATGTATTGGGGAAGTTTGATGATTGGCCGATGGACGGGAGCAATATCAGCTTTCAATCTTTCTAAAAATATTAAAATGTTGTTGCAATTTATTGTTCCCTTGATTGCATTTGCCGTAATTATTAGTGTAAATGCATTTGCAGGTTACGATATGAAAGCGCTTTACTATTATATAGTTTGTGTCTTTATTCAAATTATAGCTTTCTATTTCAGTGATGATAAACCTGCCAAAACATTGCTCATTTTTGGTTTATTAGGTGTTGTTTCAATGATTATTGGAACGCAATTTAGCGGAACCATTGGTACTTATGCATTGCTTAGTGGCGGCTTGTGTTGCTCCATCATGTGGCCTTGTATATTCAATCTTTCCATTGCAGGATTGGGAAAATACACCACGCAAGGTTCAGCCTTTTTGATCATGATGATTCTGGGTGGTGGCATCATCCCTCCTATTCAGGGCAAGCTAGCCGATGTAACAGGCATACAACAATCTTATTGGATTCCGGTAGTATGCTTTGCATATTTGAGCTTTTTTGCATTTGCGGTAAAAGGGATTTTGAAAAAACAAGGTATCAATTTTGATGATGCGCCATCAAACAACAGTCATTAATTGACCCTAAAAAAAAGATTGAATTATGGAAGCTCCTTATGCAATTGGAATAGATATTGGGGGAACCACAACAAAATTTGGTGCTGTAACCAAAAGTGGTGAAATTTTGTATCAAGATATCATTCATACCAATCAATTCTCATCAGTTGATTTATTTGTAGAGGAACTATGCAACCATTTGTATGCCATAATTGAAAAATTTGGTGGATCTACAAATTTTGCTGGAATCGGGATAGGTGCACCTAACGGCAATGTATACACGGGATCTATAGAATACGCTCCCAATCTTCATTGGAAAGGTATCATTCCATTGGCTGAATTGATTAAAATAAAGACAGGTATTTATACAAGACTTACCAACGATGCCAATGCTGCAGCTATCGGCGAAATGAATTATGGATGTACGCAAAATATAAAACACTTTATCATGATTACCCTTGGAACCGGTGTTGGAAGCGGCATCATCATTAATGGCAACATAGTAGTGGGCCATGATGGTTTTGCGGGAGAATTGGGACATACCATTATAAGAC
Organism: Chitinophaga pinensis; assembly: GCA_945872815.1. Lineage (GTDB taxonomy): Bacteria > Bacteroidota > Bacteroidia > Chitinophagales > Chitinophagaceae > Ferruginibacter > Ferruginibacter pinensis_C. The sequence goes on along the minus strand of CAMCAY010000070.1, from coordinate 3,654 downwards.
CCGGTGGTCGTTTACATTCCGGAACGGGAATGAGAGGAAGTTTGGAATCTTATGCATCTGCAACTGGAGTAAGGGATACGGCCATTGAATTAATTAATAATGATCCTAGGCCCAGTACATTAAGAAATTATCTAAAAGAATCCATTACCAGCCAAGTAGTATATGATTGTGCTGTAAATGGAGATGAACTAGCAAATGAAGTTTTTGAATTTACAGGAAAAATATTGGGAGAAGCGTTGGCTAATTTTGTGATGTTTTCCTCACCAGAAATGATTGTACTTTTTGGTGGACTTACCAAAGCAGGTGATTTGATAATGAATCCAACCAGAAAATCCATGGAAGAAAACTTGTTGCCAATATTTAAAAATAAAGTAAAACTGAAAATCAGCTCTCTTAATGAATCCGATGCAGCCATTTTGGGAGCAAGTGCATTGGTTTTTTAGACTTACTACAATGACTGATAGTATCCTCCTTGAATAATTAAACAGCTTTCTCTTCTGACCATTTTTTTCTCCCCCATCCTGGAATTACATGTTTTTCGCTGTGGTATGAAGAACGAACAAGTGGGCCACTTTCAACATAATCTAACCCTAACTGATAACCAATTTCACGGTATTCAGCAAATTCATCGGGATGTATAAAACGATCAACTGGCAAATGCTTTTTGGTTGGTTGGAGATACTGACCAATTGTTACTACATCTACACCATTGTTATACAAGTCCTTCATTGTTTGAACTACTTCTTCTTTGGATTCACCTAAGCCAAGCATGATGCCGCTTTTTGTTCTCATCCCTCCTTCTTTCAATATCCTGAGTGTTTCCATACTTTGATGATACTTTGCTTGTACCCTAACCAATCTGGTAAGTCTTTCTGTTGTTTCAATATTATGTGAAACTACTTCGGGAGCGGCTTCGATGATGCGCTGAATATTTTCTTTCTGTGATTTGAAATCAGGAATCAGGGTTTCAAGCGTCGTTTCAGGATTCAATGCTTTTACTGCTTTGATTGTATTATACCAAATGATGCTTCCACCATCTTTCAATTCATCTCTGTCTACAGAGGTGATAACAGCATGTTTAACCTTCATCAAATGGATCGCTTCTGCTACCCTTTGCGGTTCATCCCAATCTACTGCATCTGGCCTTCCTGTTGCAACAGCACAAAAGCCACAGCTTCTGGTGCAGATATTTCCTAGAATCATGAATGTAGCAGTTCCTTCTCCCCAGCACTCGCCCATATTCGGGCAATTCCCACTTTCACAAATGGTATGCAGCTTATGCTTATCAACCAAATTGCGAACATGTTTGTATTCTTCACCAATTGGAAGCTTTACCCTCAGCCAATTCGGTTTTTTAACAGGAAAAACGGATTCACTATTTTCAGTACCACAGGACATTTAGAATAATTTTATTTAAACAATAAAAACAATGCAAAAATAACAAGTAATAAACAAATGAGTGACAATACATTACATTCTCTTTCCAAATAGAATGGCAGCATAGATGCTCAGAAAATATTCATGTTGTTTTATCCTTATCATTTGAGGAATTTTTTTTGAATAAGCTTCCGCATTAATGCCTACTTCCAATCCACTGACCACATCATTGTATTTTCCATAATCAAATCTGAGTGATGGCTTAAAATATAATCCAGGAACCAATTTTAAATTGTTCCAACCTTCCGCAAAACTTGGGCCGCCAACAATATATTGAGCCTGCTGATCATCTAAATAATAAATACTGTCGGCAGAATTGTAATTTACAAATGCATAGGTGTTGTTTCCTTTGTTAATTTGAATCATGTAGGGCCTTAACAAACCCAAAGAAATCCCCCCTCCAATATTTCCTGAAATGCAAACACCATTTTTGGGGCCTTTATTTCCCAGAAGAATAAACTTTTGCACACCCAATCTTACAGGATAGAAAAAATTCAATTTGCCATAAATCAAAGGAGAAGTAGGCATGTAATTATTTTGCAACTTTTCTTCTTTCGCATGTTTCCTTTCAGAAATTTCAAATTGATATAATAAGCATCGAGAAGTTGAAGAATATTTTCCAAATTCTATAAATCCACCATAACCATCATTATTTAATTTAAAACCACCAACCAATTGTTTTTTAAATTTCAATACCACATCATCTGAATAAACCTGTTTGTTGGCTTTTTCTTTTCCTACACCTTTTTTTATAAACGTATCCTGAGCATTTACATTAAATACAAAGGCAAAAAAAAATATGAACAATGAAAATTTCTTCATGAATATGATTTACTTGTATAAATTTATGTAAAATTACAATGATGAAAGCTAAGTTTCGTCATATCAGTCCAAGTTATTATAATTTAAAAACAAAAATTTAAAAAATGACGGCATCAATAGTATATAAGGGGGATTTAAGGTGCGAATGCACCCATATTCAGAGTAATTCAATAATTGAAACAGACGCTCCAACTGATAACAGGGGTAAAGGAGAAAGGTTTAGTCCCACAGATCTGGTATGTGTCTCATTGGCTACCTGTATGATTACCACGATGGGTATTAGGGCAAACGACATGAATGTTAATTTACGAGATACAAAAATTGATATTACCAAATACATGCTCAGCGAACCAAGAAGAATTGGAAAAATAGATATCACTTTACATATTCCTAATGCAGACATTGATAATAAAGACAAAAAAATACTGGAAATGGTAGGCAATAATTGTCCGGTTATGAAAAGCCTTCACCCAGATTTACAATTGAACATAAGCTATCATTGGTCTTGATTTTTTAAGAATCATTTCTTATTTAAAAGAGCAAATCCAATACTGCATTCCAGACATTTTTTTTGAGTACAATAACTATTATATAATTGCAAAATAGCTTGAGAATCAAAAGCATTTTCAATTGGAATATTCAATTTCCTGAACTTATTAACAACAGTATTATCTTCTGCTTTTAATTTCGTTAAGATTGTAACCGCCTGATTCATTTTTACTTCGTCATTGTTATAATATCCGTAGGTATAAATTACAACCGAAAAAAAATTGATCAAGATATTTTGAACAGAAGATTTACCTAATGACTTTATTTGGAATTTTGATTTATCATCAAAACAATAATGATAATGCCAGTATTCGCTTGCAGAAATCAACATATCTTTTTTATTCATTTCGTCTGTGGCCAATTTTTTGACAAACTGGAACAATCTACCTTTGTGGAAAATAAAAGAAGAAAGCAATGCCAATTTAATCGTTGGAAATTCAGGTGGCCTCATTCTCAGAAATTTCAAAAATACTTTAGGACTTTTTAGTTTGTATTTGTTCCGGTAAAATAAATATTCGCGCTTTAATTCCTGAGGATAAGAATCATTCCAATCTTTAGCTAAAAGACCACTTTGACCAAAAATGAGCGATTCAATTGTTTTTAAAGAATGTTTGTTTTTAAGTAACAATTTAAAAGGAATGCTTCGGGCAATTTTTTCAAAATCATATCCGTTTATTTTTCCTCCAAAACATTTAGCTAAAACCCACCAGCAGACTTCTTCCCAATCACCCTTTGAGTCGAAGACCAAAGAAGCTACATATTGAGATTTGAATTGTAATCGTTCAATCAACATTCTTTCTTTACATTTGGAAACAACTAATTTATCAACCAAAGAAATAGAATTTT
>CAMCAY010000069.1 GCA_945872815.1 Chitinophaga pinensis | reverse complement strand
CGGACAGTTGGATAGTGTAGAAAAGAATATTCAAGATTACAAGACCAAAAATGATTTGATAAACTTGAGCGACCAGGCAACGCTATATTTGAGCAGTGTCAGGGATTTAGACAAAGACAATGGTTTATTGCAAATTCAGTTTCAGTTGCTGGATGATTTTTCAGCATACCTGAATAATAAAAGCGATAAACCAGGAACTGTTCCTTCGCTTTTTTTATTGAATGATGAAACATTAAAATCGTTATTAAGCCAATTGTATCAGTCTGAATTTGAATTGGATAAAATTCAGAAAACTTCAGGTGAAAAAAGTGACAATTTGATACTTGCAGCGCAAAAGACATCTAGAATTAAGAATGATATAAGAGAGAACATTGTAAACGTCAGAAGAAATTTATTGATTCAGAAAAAAAACAATGATCTGTCAATTGAAGCGAGTAAAATTAAATATGCTTCTATACCTGAGAAGGAGAGAGGCTTATTAAGTATCAGTAGGGAGCAGGAAATCAAAAATAATATTTATTCGTATTTGCTGCAGAAAAGAGAAGAGACGGCAATGTCTTCAGCATCTACTAGCGCAGATTTACGTTTATTGGAAAGTGGCTTTTCTTCGAGTCCAATAAGACCAGTACCTAAAAATTATTATTGGGTAGGATTGATTATTGGAATTGTTTTTTTTCTCCTTTATATTCAACTTAGAGAAAAAATTAAAAACAAGATCATGTTCAGACATGATATTGAAAAAAGAACATCTGTGCCTGTTACAGCTGAATTGCTTCAAACTAAAGACAATGAAGTCATTGCAGTAAGGGATGGGAAAAGATCAGTTATTGCAGAACAATTCAGAACATTGAGAACCAATTTAGGTTTTATTGGATTAAATGAGAATAATAACACACTCTTGATTACTTCCAGTATTTCAGGGGAGGGCAAAAGTTTTATAGCAATTAATTTAGCTATTAGTTTAACCCTTACTGGAAAAAAAGTTGCTTTACTTGAATTAGATTTACGTAAACCAAAATTGAGTGGTTATTTAAATATTGAAATTACACCCGGAATTTCAAATTATTTGGTTAACAAGGCTACGTTGGATGAAATTGTTAAACCTACTGAATTTGAGAATTTATTTTTAATTCCAGCCGGTACAATTCCACCAAACCCTTCAGAATTAATCATAAGAAATGAGTTTCAGGAATTGGTAAAAGTTTTAAAAAGCAGATTTGATTATATTATTTTCGATACTGCTCCTGTTGGGCCTGTTACAGATGCTCAGCTCCTTTCACATTATGCAGATATTTCTTTGTTTGTTGTAAGACATAATTATACCCCTAATCATTTGGTTAAAGAAATTGAATCATTACACTTGCAAAAGAAGTATAGCAACATGGCTATTGTATTCAATGGGATCAAGCCCAGGGGTACTTCTATATTTAATGTAGGGTTTGGCGGGTATGGTAACGGATATGGAAATGGATACGGCTATGGTTATGGGTATAGTGATGCATATAAGGGTTATTACTCTGAAGAAAATTCTTCTTTTGGTTTGAATAATATCTGGAATATTAAAAAGCTATTTTCTAGATTTTTCAAATCAAAATAAGAGAGCATTTTAACAATTTAAAAAATCGTCTTCAGTTTGAACATGTAACTGAGGACTAGCGAAGCTTTGTCAAATACTAAAGAAAATAATTACTGGTATGTTGTATATACCCGCCCTAGATGGGAAAAAAAGATAGCTAAAGTGCTGGAAGAAAAGGGTATAGAGAATTATTGTCCGCTCAATAAAGTTCGAAGAAAATGGAAAGACAGAAAAAAGATTGTATTAGAGCCATTATTTAAAGGGTATCTTTTTGTGAAGATTGATGAGGAAAAAAAATGGGACATTAAAATGATAGATGGTATCCTCAATTATGTTTACTGGCTTGGAAAACCAGCAAGAGTAAAAGAAGCCGAAATCAATACTATAAAAAAGTTCCTGAATGAATTTGAAAATGTTGATGTGGTTGAATTAGATTTAAAAGCTAATACTAATGTTATTGTAACCAAAGGTATTTTAATGAATTATAAAGGTATTGTTCTAGAGGTTGTTGGTAATAAAGTCAAGGTGCAAATAGACAGTATGGGCATCAGACTAAGTGCTGTTATTGAAAAAGGGTCATTAGAGCAAATCAGAGAATTGTAATTTGAAAAATAAAATTCTGTTACTCACATTAAAAACATTTTCAGCTACAGGTGGAATTGAAACAGTGTGTAAGTGCTTAGGGAAGGCATTGAATGAGTCCGTAATGAATAACCTGGAAGACTTTTCCATTCATTCACTTTATGATAATAATAGTGACGCTTATGGAAATAGATATTTTCCTCTAAATGTTTTTAAGGGTTTTGATGGACATAAGTTAACATACATTTTTAATTCAATAATCAAAGCTCACAAAAAAGACATTGTCATATTAAGTCATGTCAATTTATTGCCTCTTGGTTGGATGATTAAAAAAATATCACCCAAAAAAAAATTGCTGCTAATTGCACATGGTATTGAGGTATGGAAACCGTTTAGTTATTTTAAGACCAAGATGTTGGCTGTTGTAGATGAATTTGTATCTGTTAGTAGGTTTACTCAGAAAAAAATAGAGTACATTCATCTAATATCATCATCAAAAAGTAGTGTAATCAATAATTGCATAGATCCGTACTTGGATGATAATGTCCCTCAATTAAAAATAAATGCACTAAAAAATAAATTCAATCTTTCTGAAAGTGATAAGATTATTTTTACGCTAACCCGATTGAGTAAAGAAGACAGGAAAAAAGGTTGTGAAAATGTTTTAAAAGCACTCAAAAAAGTAAAAGAATATAATGAAAATGTAAAGTATATAATAGGCGGAAGTGTAGAGCATGATGAAAAAAATATTTTATTGGAGCTGGCTTCATCTCTTGACCTCTCTGATTCTTTAATATTTGCTGACTTTATCCCTAATGAAGAATTAGGCGCTTACTATTTGCTTTCGGATGTTTTTATACTATCAAGTAACAAAGAGGGTTTTGGAATTGTTTTTGCAGAAGCTATGTTTTTCGGAACTCCTGTAATTGGAGGTAATCAAGATGGTAGCATGGATGCATTGTGTGACGGAGAGCTGGGAACATTAATAAATCCATCTGATGTGAGCTCAATTGAAGATGCATTGATAAATGTTTTAAAAGATACAGAAAACTTTTTACCTGATAGAAATTTATTGTTATCAAAATTTAGTTTCGAAAAATACAAATCAAATTGGAGTGACTTATTATATAAGTCTAAAAATTTAAATTAGTTGAAAAAATTCGCATTAATAGGTGCTGCTGGTTTTATTGCTCCCAAACACATGAAAGCCATCAAAGAGACCGGTAATGATTTGGTAGTTGCCATGGATAAATTTGACAGTGTTGGAATTATGGATCATTATTTTCCATCTGCAGATTTTTTTACTGAATTTGAGCGTTTTGACAGGTACATTGAGAAATTGAGAAGAGAAAAAAATGGGATTGATTTTTTAACTGTATGTACTCCCAATCATTTACATGACTCACACATACGTTTTGGATTAAGAAGTTATGCATCTGTCATTTGCGAAAAACCATTGGTGCTGAATCCCTGGAATCTGGAGGCGCTTATAGATGTTGAAAGGGAATCGGGTCAGAAAGTTTATACAATTTTGCAATTGAGGTATCATCCTGAATTGATAAAGTTGAAAAATAAAATCCAACAAGCAGATTCAAATCATATTTGGCAAATTGATCTGAAATATATTACTGTAAGGGGAAAGTGGTATCAAAGAAGCTGGAAGGGTAATTTGGATAAATCTGGAGGAATAGCTACCAATATTGGGATTCATTTTTTTGATATGTTGATTTGGATTTTTGGAGATGTAGTTGAAACTTTTGTTGAATTCCAAAAAAATGACAAAGCAGCGGGTCGTATTTCTTTTAAAAATGCTCAAGTGAATTGGCTGGTAAGTATAGATGAAAACGATCTTCCATTAAATGAAAGAATAGAGGGTAGATTTTCTTACAGGTCTTTGAATGTGGATGGTGAAAATATTGAGTTTAATAATGGGTTCACTGATCTTCATACAGAAAGTTACAAAGCTATATTGTCACAAAACGGATTTGGCTTGAATGATGTTAGAAAAACTATTCAACTGGTTCATGACATTCGAAACCATCATTCCAAAATATAAAAGAAAATTTGTCGTTGAGAAATGAAAGTGATTGGGTAATTGAATCCCAAAAAAAATGGCTGAATTTCAATTTACCTGAGGTTTGGGCTTATAGGGATTTATTGAAATTGTTTGTAAAAAGAGATTTTGTTTCTTATTACAAACAGACAATATTGGGGCCATTGTGGTTTTTAATACAACCATTACTTACCACTTTTGTTTTTACTTTAGTATTTGGCAAAATAGGGGGATTTAAAACGGACGGAATTCCCCAGCCCTTATTTTTCATGGCAGGCATTACAGCATGGAATTATTTTGCAGATTGTCTTTTAAAATGTTCTACCGTTTTTAAAGACAATTTTGGAATTTTTAATAAAGTGTACTTTCCAAGAATCATTGTTCCCTTCAGCATTGTTTGCAGTAATTTGATAAAATTCGGTTTCCAATTTTTATTACTGATTTCAATGATGTTTTTTTATTTGAAGTGCAATGTTGATATTTTTTATTTTGGAAAAATTTTAATTATCCTGCCCATTTTGATTTTTATAATGGCAATTTTAGGTTTTGGTTTTGGAATGCTGATTAGTGCAATGACAACAAAATATAGGGATCTGGCATTTATTATTTCATTTGTTGTTCAGTTGATGATGTTTACAACAACCGTTGCATTTCCTTTATCTTCAGTTCAACATCAATATCATTTGATAATTTTATTGAATCCCATGACAGCTGTCATTGAGACATTTAGGAGTTTTTTATTTGGAACCACCAATTTTAATTTGGTTCCATTGGTATATTCTTTAGTTGTAGCTATTTGCATTTATATTATTGGATTGCTTGCGTTTAATAAAGTTGAACAATCTTTTGTTGATACTATTTAAAATATTTCTATTCCTACATTGCGTATGTCTGACACTGTAATTAGCGTTGAAAATATCTCTAAGTGTTATCAAATTGGTGAGTTTGGTTCAGGATCATTGAGAAATGATATACAGGAATGGTTTCGCAAAAAGAAGGAGAATTTGAATGAAATTATATCCAATAAAAATTGGAGTTTAAAAAATGTAAGTTTTGAAATAAACCGAGGAGATATTGTTGGAATCATTGGAAGCAATGGAGCCGGTAAAAGTACCTTACTGAAAATCCTTAGCAAGGTTACTTCTCCTACAAATGGTAAGATAAAAGGAAAAGGGAAAATAGCATCATTGCTTGAAGTAGGTACGGGTTTTCATCCTGATCTTACAGGAAGAGAAAATATATTTTTAAATGGCGCCATTCTTGGAATGAGAAAAAAAGAGATTGAAAGAAATTTAGATAACATAATATCTTTCAGTGGTGTTGGAAAGTATATAGATACTCCAGTTAAAAGGTATTCATCGGGTATGTATGTAAGACTGGCATTTGCAGTAGCAGCACACCTTGAATCGGATATTTTGATTGTAGATGAAGTGCTTTCAGTTGGAGATGCAGCATTTCAAAAAAAATGTATCGGTAAAATTTCTGAATTAAGCAGAATCCAAGGTAAAACAGTTTTGTTTGTTAGTCATAATTTAAATAGCATTCGATCACTGTGCAACAGGGCTTTGTTCCTTGAAAAAGGATCTTTGAAATATGATGGTAATGTCAATGAAGCTATTCAAATGTACACAGAAGGATTTTTATCAGATAATGAAACGCTTCCATTTAGTGATTTTAAGACAGAAGAAAAAAGTTTCATTAAAGTTGAGCAAATAGCTATAAACAATTCAAACAGAAATCCAGTGAAATTGTTTGAAGGAAATAATAGTTTGGACATTGAAATATCTGGAGAAGTTTTTGCAGAAAAATTTGTTTCTTTTGAATTTAAATTATTCGATAAGGATATGATGCCATTGTTGTTTTATAGTCCTGATCACTATGAAGGATTGTCACAAAAAATCATGCCTGGAAAATTTTCACTTCGTCAAAAAGTTGAGTTGCCTAAACAAATCAATAAAGGAAATTATTTTGGATCAATTTATTTAACTGATCCTGGATTTGATTATCATGTTAAATTTGAAAATGCTATCAATATTCAGATTGATGGTTATCCTACTAAATCCGGGCATGTATTTGAATATAGAAATGGAGCAGGCTTTTTATACTTACATTGATTTAATTGGCTAATATTTTTATTTCATACGGCAGCAATCATTTTCGCAATTCTTTAAATAGAATCGGTAAAGAAGCAAAAAGTACAGGCGTCTTTGATAAAATTATTTTGTACACTGAAAAAGACTTACCTGAGTATATTAAATCTTCTCCAGTTTATAAATACGAAAGAGGTGGAGGTTATTGGATTTGGAAAGCTTATATCATTCAACATACTCTTTCCTTAATTAATGAAGGAGATATCTTATTTTATGCAGATGCTGGATGTACATTAAAAAAATCTCCTTTATGGGAAGATTATTTTAATTTGTTAAATAAGCACAATGCTGTTTATTTTCAATATAAAAATATTGATTATGGTTGGAGTCGCTTTTCAAAATACGATAATCCTCAATTAAAACACTGGATAAAAGGTAGCGCTATAAAACATTTGAATAACTATTTTACAGATCAATCATGGCTAGATTACAATAAAATAATGGCAGGTGTTTTATTTCTGAAAAAAAACAACTTAAAATCAAGAATAATTGATGAGTGGTTTAGTTTGATTATCTCCAATCCATATTTGTTGGTTGATAGCAATCAAGACAATGAAATTGAAACGAACAAGTTACTAAATGAACACAGACATGATCAAGCACTTCTTACCGCAATGGTTTATTTGTACAAAGAAATAGATAATGCGCTGATAATGCCCGAATCTTTTGAAATGAATGCCATTGGTCCTATTGTTACCAGTAGAATAAATGATTCGCATCGTTTGAACTCCAGATATAACAGGTTCAAGAAAAAAGTAACTTTTAATTTTCGACGTTTGAAATCTTTTTTGAATTTTTATTAATCAATGATAACGCTTTATATTTCATTATATCATACAGATTCATTGAAAAGAAAAAATGATATTTTAACTTGTTTGAATCAAAATTTGAAGAATAGATTCATAGATAGAATAGTGGTTTTGAATGAGGGATTTGATGATGAAATACTGGATTCATCAAAAATACAATTGATACAAATTTCATCACGACCAAATTTTTCTGATTTTTATGAATATCTTGATTGTAACTCAGTTAACATAATTGCTAACAATGACATTCGCTTTGATGCCTCTCTTCAATATTTGAAATTACTGTTGCTTAAAAATGCTGATTTATTGTCTCTTACTAGAATTGAAAAAAATGGTGATTTGTTAAGAAAAGAGGAAGGAGACACTCAAGATGCCTGGATATTCAAGGGAAAGGCAGCATGCCTGCAATATTGCGATTTCAATATGGGTAAATTGGGTTGTGATGGCAGAATAAATTATATCTTTTATAAAGGCGGTTATAGAGTTTTAAATCCCTCCAAATTTATCTCCATATTTCATGAGCATTCCCTCCCTTTTTCCGATCATCTTGAATCTGAAAGAATTGAAGGCCCTTATTTATTTACTAAGCCAATTGGATTTTTGGCATTTCACATAAATAGAATTGTACTGTATTACATTTCTAAATACAGGGTTGCTTTTTTTTACACAAAATAATAATTTAATTTTCCTTTTTCTTTTGTGTTTCATTCCAAAAAAATTTTGATTATTTCTCCTGTCCCTACCCATCCTGATTTTGCAGGTAATAGAAAAGGCGTGTTGAATGTTGTGAATTTTTTTAAAAAAAATGGAGCTGATGTTTCATTTTTTTATCTTGAAATGGAGGATTATTCATTTAAGGAAATGAATAATTATTATTCACAGAATTTTTTTGTTATTAAAAAAAAGGAAGTCTACAACAATCAATTTGACCTTAAAAAGGATCTAATTTCGCAGTCCAGAAAAATATTGAATTACATCAAAAGTTTATTCGGTTTTATATCCTACAATGAGTTTAGATACAATTCAAATGTTGATTTTTTGATCAATAAAAAAATCATAAAAAAGATAAAAAAAATTGCTGAACAAAAATGGGATGTAGTTGTGTGTGAATATGTTTGGTTGTCAAAGTTGTTGACAATATTTCCAAATTCAGTATTAAAGATCCTTGATACACATGATAGATTCAGTAACAGATTTCAAAGATATTTGGAAATGAAATCAAATCCTCAGTGGGTCAGTTTATTTGAAAGTGAAGAATTGCGTGGTTTAAAAAGAGCTGATATCATTATTTCGTTGAACAAGACAGATGAACTTTATTTTAAAAAAAATACAAATAAACAAATAGCTCGCTTTCATTATTTGCCTGAATTAAATCCAATTCCATCAAAGATATTTAGTTACACTTTACTTTATTTTGCTTCTTCCAATTTAAATAATCTACAATCAATCAACTATTTTATTGATAATATTTTTCCAGAATTGCAGAAGAAATTTAAAAATGTTAAGCTGTTAATTGGTGGTACTATTACTAATTCAATCAAAGTTAATTCTTCGAATATTTTTGTGAAGGGGGAATTCGATGACCCTATAGATTTTTATAAATTGGGAGATATCGTAATTAATCCTGAAATTTCTGGCACAGGATTTAAAATTAAATCTTTTGAAGCATTGTCATTTGGTTTGCCATTAATTTCAAATGGAGCAGGAGTATTAGGTATAATTGATGATTTAGATGATTGTCAATGCCCAATTTTATTGGCTGAATCTATTAATGATTATATCATGCATATTTTTACACTTTCCGATTCTATAAAATATAATCAGATTGTTTCTGATGGAATGTCTATTGTTGAAAAGTTAAAAAAGAATTCGTTTAATAGTCTTTTAACTAGTATAAATAAATTTATTCCTGTTGATTAAATCTGTTGCTATACTTACCCGTCCGGACAATAAAAGTCCTAGAGTACTCGCTCAATCATTTAAAAGCATGTGCGAAGAAAATTCGGTTAAAGCAGATATATTTTATCAGGGTAGTGGTTTTCTTGGAAGATTATTAAGTGTTTTTCAAAAAAGATATTTCCCTAAAAGACTACATTTTATTGTC
>CAMCAY010000068.1 GCA_945872815.1 Chitinophaga pinensis | reverse complement strand
AATAAGTTCTTTTGTTCGGATGTCAAGCTCATACAACTTATGAATCAAGTGGTTCAATAAAATATTATCCTTGGAAGAAAATTTTATGGTTTGTTTATGTCCGCAGATGAAAGTCGATAAAAAATCATGACAGCCAACCATGGGTATATTACCTGCCATCACAATTCCAATGTTTTGGGGTTTGATCAGGTCATCTAAATGATAATGATTTACCCAATTCTTTATTTTAGAGGTGTCAAAATAATCGTTAACAATATTTTCAGTTGCTAATTCAATGAAATTTTCCGTAAACCAGGGGTTATGAGAAGAAGCTTTTAATTTTATCGATTTCCATTCTTCATCGTTTTTTTTAAGATAATCTGCCAATAATCCAATTAAATCAATCCGATTTTGTAAATTCATAATGATATTATTACTTTACATCAAAATTACAACAGATGGCAATAAAGATTACAGATGAATGTATCAATTGTGGAGCATGCGAACCAGAATGTCCTAATAATGCAATTTATGAAGGCGGAGTAGAGTGGGCTGTATCAGATGGAACTTCGGTTAAAGGCTCATTTTCACTTATGGATGGCAATGTTGTTGATGCTGACCATAGAAATGCTCCGGTAAGTGAGGACACTTATTATATTACACCAAATAAATGTACAGAATGCCAGGGCTTTCATGAAGAGCCCCAGTGTGCTGCCGTTTGTCCGGTTGATTGCTGTGTTCCTGATGAGTTATATAGAGAAACAGTAGAAGACCTATTGTCTAAAAAAGAAAAACTACATATTTAACTGACATCCGTCCAACAAATTGACAATAATATACTGGAGTTTTGGTGTAATCACCACTTCCCATTTATTAAGTAAATGTGTTTTTGGTGTCAGATTGATTAACGAAATAACTTGATCATGCATAAAAAACGCTGGTTCAAAATTCTTATTTTGATTACTGTATTGGGTGTAGTTATATTTTTAGTTTTAAAAAAAAAGAAAACTGTAAATATTGCTGAAGACAAAGCAACAAAGTGTTTGGAGTTAATGAGCATTGATCGTGATTTTTCAAAAATGAGTGAGCAAGAAGGGATGAAGTCTGCATTTATTGAATTTATAGACAGTAATGGCGTGATGCTTCGTTCCAATAGCAAGCCCTTTGTAGGTGCCAATGCAATTGATTATTTGATACAACAGGATGACAATGGATATTCATTGTCTTTGGATCCTCATCACGCTGAAATGGCTGAATCAGGTGAAATGGGCTTTACTTATGGAATATATCGCCTTCAATCCAAGTCAATGGACACAGCAATTTTTGGAACTTATGCCAATGTTTGGAAAAAACAGCAAGATGGCAAATGGAAATTATTGTTGAATACTTCTAATGAAGGAGTGGAGCAATAAATAAAAAAAAATGAAAAAAAACATTGCACTGGTTACTGGTGGTTACTCTGGAGAATCAGTAATATCCTATAAAAGCGCCTCAACAATTTTTGATAATTTAGATAAGGATAAGTGGAATTGTTATTTGATAGACATCAATACCCATGGTTGGTTTTATTTGAATCAGTCCGGTGTAAATACTGCAGTAGATAAAAATGATTTCACCATCATTGAAAGCGGACAAAAAATTTTTTTTGATGCTGTTCTAATAGGACTTCATGGTACACCCGGTGAGGATGGAAAATTACAGGGATATTTCGATTGTTTGAATATTCCTTACACATCGTGTGATGCAGCATCTTCGGCACTTACATTCAACAAAAGGTATACGGTCGCAGTCGCTGCATTTGCAGGAATTCCTGTAGCAAAATCATTGCATTTGTTCAAACAGGATACTATATCAACTCAATTTATTCTTGATAATTTGAAACTTCCTTTTTTTGTTAAACCTAATAACGGAGGAAGTAGTTTGGGTATCAGTAAGGTTATCAATTCGGAGGATGTGATGTCTGCAATTGAAAAAGCATTCAAAGAAGACAATCAGGTGTTGGTAGAAGAGTTTATCAGTGGACGAGAGTTTACTATAGGTGTCTTTAAATCAAATGGGGAGGTAATCACCTTGCCGATGACTGAGATAATTTCAAAAAACGATTTTTTTGATTTTCAGGCTAAGTATGAAGGAGCCAGTGAAGAAGTGACTCCTGCTAATGTGGAGGATGTTGTGGCAAATCAAATCAGTGAGATGGCTAGAAAAGCATATCATGTATTTAATTGTAAAGGAATTATTAGAATTGATTTTATTTACAATGAAAAAGAGCGTATACCATATTTGTTGGAAATTAATACTGTTCCGGGCCAAAGTGCTGCCAGTATTGTTCCTCAGCAAGTAAAGGCGATGGGATGGACATTAAAGGAATTTTATGCTGCCTTAATTGAAGAATGTCTTCGTAAATAAATAATATTTTTGAACGGGGATTAATTTCTAATTAAATAAAAAATTGTGTTCAGATTCATAACAAGTAAGCCTTTCTGGTTTAATTTAATTGTTGCGGCAATTTTTGCATTTCTGTTGTTTTTTACCATTTTGCAATTATTGGGTAGCATTACCAATCATGGGGAGTATCTCAAAGTGCCTTCCGTATTGGGTAAAAAAACGGCCGATGCAATTAAAGACTTGGAAGCTAAGGGCTTTGATGTGGTAATCCAGGATTCTGTTTATACCGATACTGCCAAAAAAGGAATTGTATTAAAGCAATTGCCTGATCCGAACAGCACTGTTAAAGTCAACAGAACGATTTTACTCACGGTGAACAGAGTTACTTTGCCATTGGTAGATATGCCAGCATTGGAAGGAAAGTCATTGAGTTTTGCAATTGACATTTTGAAGCGAAGTCATTTGGTATTGGGGGATACGATTTTCCGTCCCGATTTTATGAGGGGATCTGTGATAGAGCAGCAATTCCGAGGGGATAAAATTGTTTCCGGCAGTAAATTGCCTTGGGGAAGTGCCGTTGACTTGGTAATTGGCAGCGGATTGAAAGATTCTTTGATGCTTGTTCCAGATCTTGTTGGTAAAACATTCTCGGAAGCATCTGTGATTTTGCAGGAAAGTGGCATACTATTGGGAGCAGTTGTTGCAGATCCGGGAATAACAGATACTGCCGCGGCTTTTATTTGGAGGCAGGTGCCACCAACAAAAGATGATCAAAATGAACCGATACAAATTAAATCAGGTCAGTTGATTGATCTTTGGATTTCAAAGGAATTTACATTTCCAACTGATTCTATAAAACAATAACATTTCTTATGCAAAACATTGAAGCCGTTGAATTAAAAAAAAGAATGGATGCCGGTGAAAAAATAAATTTAATTGATGTTAGACAGCCCGAAGAACATGCTGAATTCAATATCGGCGGTACGCTGATTCCATTGGGAAATATTATGTCCATGCAAACAGAAGAAATTGATTCTCTAAAAGAGGAGGAAGTGATTTGCTATTGCAGGAGTGGACAACGAAGCATGCAGGCATCTATGATACTTCAAAACATGGGCTTTACAAATATCAAAAACCTGACAGGAGGTATGCTGGGTTGGCAATCTCTTTTTGGAAAATGATGGGGTATTGGATATTAGAATGTTAACCCTATACCTGCCATCATGTTAAAAGTTGCCATAGGAAAATAATAATTTTCCGTAGTCAAAGGTCCTCCGTAAATGTAGCTGAATGTATAACCATTCGAAACATATTTTCTTGAAAAGATATTGTTTGCCTGCACAAAAGCTTTTAAAGTAAAAGTTTTATGAAATGTCTTTTCAAAATTAAATCTGATGTCTTCTACAAAATAATCTTTTAGCATTCTGTCATTATTGGAAGTGTTATCAAGATATTGCTTTCCAACATATTTACTGTTACATACCAATTCGGAATTTTTAAACAGATTTATTTTTATCCCGCCTGCACCCATTACCGAGGGGGAGAATGAAATGTCCGTTGAGGTATAGTGAATGATGTCTTGTCTGCTGCTGTCGTAATTATCAACATATTCAGTGAAATTTTTGACCTTATTGCTGCTTAGCGTAAGATTGCCGAATAGGTTGATGTGTTTATTCAAAGAAATATTCCCCTGCAATTCAATTCCCATTCTGAAGCTATTAGGAATATTGGTTCGCGTGTAGGCGTAAACGTTATTCACTTTTCCGGTCAATACCAATTGGTTTTTGTACAGCATATAAAACATGTTGCATTCCCAATTACTTTTTTTGTTTTGTTGTTTATATCCTAATTCAATATCGTGTAACTTCTCAGGACGAGGAGACTCGTTTACATTGGTTTCAAAATCATCTCTGTTGGGCTCCTTGGTTGCTTTTGCATAAGAAAAATACGCCTGCCAATTTCTTTTTGCATAACTGATGCCTGCTTTTGGATTGAAGAAAGTATAATTTTTATCAACAATGATTGAAGGGTTTTTCTGAAATCCATTTATCACGTAGTGAACATTTCTTACTTGCAAATCAGTAAAAGTTTGCCAATGGGTATTTATTTTTTGGTTCCATTTTACATAACCTGAAAAGTCTTTTTTGTTGGCATTAAGATTATACCATCTGAAATTTGCAGGGACTGCCTCCTGTACTGAAGCATGAACAATTTCTCCAAAGTGCTTTCCGTTGTAATTATTGCCGCTGCCACCTATTATCAGGTCGGTATTTTTTTTGTTGTATTGCAAAGAAAAAGTACTGCCAAAGAAATCATTGTCAAGCCAAAGATCTCTGATTAGGTCAGATGAATGAATTGTGTCATTGCCTGAAATATAATCCGACAGATTGTAATCAGCGAAAGATTGATTGGCTTTGTATTGTTCAAAATATCCTTTACCCTTGGTGAGAAATAAAGTGACATTGTATTTGATTTGATTGTTGATTTTTCTGTTGTAAAAGAGTTGATAATGAGTTTGTGTGTAATTGTCAGTTTCATTTTCATAAGGGAACCCTGGTTTTTCAGTCCCTGCCGGATTGTATGTTCTGTTGGTATCCAATGTTGCCTGATTGATACCAAACCATGCAGCATGGGTTTTTTCTTTCCCTGAAAAAATATTCAGACGCAAGGATTGCAAATGGTCAACATAAACTGCACTGGTGAAAAATGATTGAAGTTTACTTTGAGAACGATCAATATAGCCGTTACTGCTGATATTGCTCAATCTGCCGGTTAGAATAAAATGATGATTCAACAAACCGGAATTGCCTATTAGTGTGTTTTTCATTGAATGGTATGAGCCATAAGAATGATTGACAGTAAGATATTTTTTAGTGTCGATGTCGTTGGTGTTTATATTGATAGATCCACCAAAAGCACCGGCACCATTAGTGGAAGTTCCAACACCTCTTTGAATTTGAATGGAATTGGCTGAGGATGCAAAATCGGGAAGGTTAACTAAAAATGTTCCTTGGCTTTCTGCATCATTATAAGGAATTCCATTGAGCGTGATGTTTATTCTGCTGGCATCCGTTCCTCTAATTCGAATACCCGTGTACCCAATCCCATTCCCTGCATCCGAGCTAACTTGAACGGAAGGTGTTTGATTTAATATAAAAGGCAAGTCATAGCCAACATTGTTTTTTTCTATTTCTTTTTTATTCAAGGAAGTTTTGGCAATAGGGCTATTCTCCGTCGCTCTTACAGAATTAATCTCTACAGGTTGGAGTAATGTTGTATCGGGATTTTTGTTGGATTGACCATAAGAGAGTTGATTAATCAATACTATGATTACTAGGGACAGCATTAATTTTTTCATAAAAAATAATTTTTTGCTGAACCTCCGGATTTGTTGAAATCCAGAATTTTTGTTGCTCCGAAATTGGAGCTTCTCCCTTCGCAGGCATTATCCTGAGCAGGTTATCGGGTATTATCTCAGCCTTCAATTGAAAGCACCCCGGAAATTCAAGCGGTTAAAGAACAATTAATTTGCAAATTTAGTGAATTCATTTTTAAAATTATTCTTTTGGTTTGGTAGGATTAATCTATTAACTTTGTAATGCGAAGTAGAGCAGCGGTAGCTCGTCGGGCTCATAACCCGAAGGTCAGAAGTTCGATCCTTCTCTTCGCAACTTTTAAAGACTCGTTTTACGGGTCTTTTTTATTTTACAATTTCTCTATTTTAACTATTATGTTTATTCATAAGTTTTTTTGAGAATTATTTAAGTTGTAAAATATTAAATAAGTATATTTTTCCGAGAAATGGAAGTTAAAAATGTAATTATTAAATAATGTTAATTAAAAAAAGAACATTATTTAATAATTAGTGCCTTTATAAAAAATAAATTATCTTATATTTGCGTATCAAAAAAAACAATCATTTTATGAAAAAAATTATCCTTTCTTCTGTTGTTCTTGCTGCTATATTTTTCAGTTGTAAGAAAGATTCAACACCAACACCAACACCAACTCCTGTAACTTTCAATGCTACATCTGTTCTTGGTTCTTGGAAAATAACATCTGATAGTGTATGGTTAAGTGATGGTAATAATTCTGAAACTTTTGATGTTTTGCATGACACTACTTTTTATGCAACTTGTCAAATTGATGATATCTATACGTTAGAAGCCGGAGGAACTTATGTTTATACTGATGCAGGTGTTTCTTGTGGAAATGGAAATGGCAGCGGATCATGGACTGCTTCAGGAAATACATTGACAGTTGATTCTAAGATCACAACTGTAACTGATTTCTCTTCAACAAAAATGAGAACTGTATCACCAACTGAATCATTTGACGCTAATGGTATTACTTACTCTTATTATTTCATAACAACTTTTACCAAACAATAAGCTAACCTAACTCCTTACACGCTCTAATAGAAATTTATCAATTTAAAAAAAATATATTAGCGCATCTTAAAAACATCATTTATGAAAAAAATTATTCTTTCGCTCGTTTTCCTCTCTTCAATCTTTATAAGTTGTAAAAAAGATACTCCGGGGACTAACACTACGGCAGGTGTATCTGGTCTAGATTGTGCTTCTACAACTTTTTCAGCAGTTTCTTATCCCGGATTAGCATATACTGGTACTGCATCTGTTCCGTATACTGGGGGTAATTCCTTGACTTATGCTGCAGGAACGGCCATCGCATCTACCGGAGTTACTGGCTTAACAGCAACTCTTGTTGCAGGAACGCTTTCAAATGGTAATGGCAACGTTATTTTTAACATAACAGGAACCCCTTCAGCAGCAGGAACGGCTAGTTTTCCTGTTACATTTGGTGGTCAAAGTTGTTCTCTAAATTTAGTAGTGAATTTGCCTTATGCAGGTAAATGGGCTTATCAATACATTCGTGATTCCATGTACAACTGGAATGAATTTATTTACAATAATTACAATTTAGTGCTTGATTCAACAAGAACTTCAGATGTAACAACGAGTATTGGCTATTTTCAATTTAACAACAATAAGACTTACAAATGGCAAACATCCACTTCTGGAACTTCCTATACCGGATCATTTACGGCAGTAAATAATACTGGATATGGTTATGGAACCACTTTGAAGTGTCTGGGTATTTCCACTGACACAACTAGATTATATATTTATGGCCTTAACGGACAAAATATGGTAATAAACAGGGACTATCTTTTCAGCGTTGTACCAGGTACAACAGATACTTTCCTTATTGACAGATATTATGATTTATTGAAACAATAAATTCATTCATTAAATTAATAAAGGGCCACTATTAAAGTGGCCTTTTTAATTATTTCACAACAAAAAAAATAAGATAGTTTTGTTAAATAATCATGAAAGCAGGATTTGTAAATATTTTCGGAAAGCCTAATGCAGGAAAGAGTACGCTGTTGAATGCAATCATTGGAGAGAAAATGGCAATAGTCTCTCATAAAGTTCAGACAACACGCCACAGAATCAAGGCTATATTAAATGAGAAAGATGTTCAAATAATTTTTTCTGATACCCCCGGCATCATTGAACCTAAATACAAATTGCATGAAAAAATGATGCAGGCAGTAAAGGGAAGTTTGGAAGATGCAGATCTTGCTTTATTAATGGTTGATGCCGGAGAAAATCCCGAAGAATCAAATTCAATCTTTGAAAAGTTGAATTTGAAAGTGCCTGCAGTAGTTGTAATTAATAAGGCTGACACGGTTAAAAATGCAAATACGCTATCGGAGATAAAAAAATATTTTGAAGAAAAAAAATATTGCAAGCAAACTATTTTGATATCTGCTTTGAAGAAGAATGGAATTGATGAGTTGATAAAATTAATTTTAACGTATCTTCCCGAAAGTGCGCCTTTTTTTGAAGGAGATGATTTGAGTGATTTGCCCACGAAATTTTTTGTAAGTGAATTAATCAGAGAAAAGATTTTTGAATTGTTTCAGGAAGAACTTCCTTATCACAGTACCGTTTTGATTAGAGAATTCAAGGAGAAAAATACCCTGATAAAAATTTCTGCAGATATTATTGTGCAGAGGGAAACTCAAAAAGGTATTATTATTGGTGATAAAGGAAGCATGATTAAGAAATTGGGAACCCTCGCTAGAATAGACATAGAGGAGTTCTTAGGGTCTAAGGTTTTTTTGGAATTGTTTGTAAAAGTCCGATCCAAATGGAGAGACAATGAAACATTTTTGAAAGAGTACGGGTATTAGGGGTTCAATGGTTTAAGGGTTAAAAGTTCAAGAGTTTAAGGGTTGTAAATTCAAAAGTTAAAATTCAAAAAAATAAATTTGTTGTTTTTAATTTTCACTTTTTACCTTGCCTTTCGGCAGGCAGGCTTTTTACTTTTTAATTTTTACTTTTTAATTTTTACTTTTTAATTTTTAATTATAATGAGTTTTACAGTAGCTATAACAGGTAGGCCTAATGTAGGGAAAAGTACTTTTTTTAACAGGTTGCTAGAGCAAAGAAAAGCAATCGTGGATGATGTGAGTGGCGTTACAAGAGATCGACAATATGGAGTGGCTGAGTGGGCAGGAAATTCTTTTAATCTTATCGACACAGGTGGGTTTGTACCGCAAAGTGAAGATGTTTTCGAAAGGGAAATTGCAAAACAAGTCAATATTGCTATCGATGAAGCCAATGTAATCATTTTCATGGTGGATGCATCTGCAGGTATCACTAATCTGGATGAGTCTATGGCAGATTTGTTGCGCAGAAGCCACAAGCCAGTTTTACTGGCAGTTAACAAAGTGGACAATCACAACAGAATGTTGGAAGCAAGTGAGTTTTACAGCTTGGGTTTCGAGCATATTTTCTTTATATCCTCTATCAGTGGAAGCGGCACAGGAGAATTGCTTGATGCGGTAAATTCCAATATGAAAGAAGGAGATACCAATGTTGAAAATATTAATGAGGGTATTCCAAAATTTGCCATTATCGGTCAACCAAATGTTGGGAAGTCTTCTTTATTGAATTCTTTGGTAGGGCAGGAAAGAACCATTGTTAGCGAAATCGCCGGAACGACCAGAGATACTATTCATACACACTATAATTTATTCAACAAGGAATTTATTTTAATAGACACTGCTGGTATAAGAAGAAAAACAAAAGTTCATGAAGACCTTGAATTTTATTCAGTGATCAGAGCAATCAAAGCGATGGATGAAGCCGACGTATGTTTGATG
>CAMCAY010000067.1 GCA_945872815.1 Chitinophaga pinensis | reverse complement strand
AGCTTAAGGAAATGATTAATGCGGTTAATAATATGCTAGTCCATAATTCAAATCTCCAGAATGAAGAAGTTCCGATAATTTGACCATTCACTCCCGTTCCCATTTCAATTATTGTTACAATACCCAATATCAAAAAAACATTTTTCCCTTGTAGATACTCCGGATTTATTTCCAGGAAAAAAATCCCATCACTAAAATTTAACCACACACAGAAAAAAATTAATAGTGAGAATGTAAGAAGATTGATGGAAGATCTTTTATATATCCGGTCTATTTCTGCAATATTTTTTTCTTTCCATGATCTTGATAGAATTGGAATAGTAATAGCAACGATGCTTCTAAAAGGAGCCTGCAATACAGAAACCATATATGCTGCTAAACCAAAAATACCCACTTTGCCAAGGTTTTGTTTAGCAGCTAATACCAATCCATCAATACTTTGACGAAGAACGCCCACTATTATTACGATGAAGGTTAATGCCATAATAGATAGAATCTTCTTTCTGAACTTCTTTGTAACTCTGCTGATATTAAAGCTAATCCATAGTTGATTGTTTTTGTATAAATGAATGCCCAACATCAAAACAATAATTGCATACTGAAATGAAAACAGAATGATAAACTGTCTAAAATTTATAAAGTTGAAAATTTTTAAAACAAGAATAATGCACGTATATAATCTCAGAATTGTTTCCTTTAAAAGACTTGTCAATACACCTTTTTTAAATCCATAAGCATAAGCTTCAAGTATATTGTAAAGCAAGGTGAAAAAAGCCATTGGGATAATCCAATAAAAATATTTCACAAACAAGATTGAGTTTGTACTGAATTTTTTGATGATTAATGGTTCCAAAATAAAAATGCCGCTACAGGTAATTACAAATCCTATCAATGAAACAAGCATTGCAATTGAAAGGATATCATTTTTTTTCTTTTGAAGATTGTCCTCGTAATATGGAAAAAATTTATATAAGTAGGTTGTTGTTCCCAATGTTGAAAATGCAAACACAAGCTGGCTTGTTTCAATCAAAGTTCTCGTAAGACCATTTTGGTCAGTACTGAACCAGCTCTTATGTGTCAGAAAATAGGTATTTATTGCTCCAATAATAAATCCTACATATATCCAAACTGTTGCTTTTATACTTCTTTTTCTGATTTCTGACATATTGAAATGCAAGTTTACACTGAATATCGACTATTTTTGCGAAGTTATTGATAAAATAATGGAAGTTCTACTTTCGCCATTTATCAATGAATTGTTTGTAAATTCAATTTTTTAATAAAAGAAAATAGTAATGCATATTCGTAAGAGAACAACCTGCAGGGTTTGCGGTTCACCATCTTTAAAAAAAGTAATTGATTTGGGCCCCCAGTATTTACAAGGAAGCTTTGTGAAGCCAGGTAAGGAAATGCCTAGTACCAGAAAAATTGACTGTACTCTGGTACGATGCAATCCCGAATCTGATGAAAATGCGTGTGGATTATTACAAATGGAACATTCAGTACCTCCTGAAATATTATATGCTGCTTACTGGTACAGAAGTGGTACCAATAACACTATGCGTAACCATTTGAAGGATATTATTGAAACAGTTTTGCCATTCATAAAAAATGCAGAAAATCCTTCTGTATTGGATATTGGATGCAATGACGGCACATTGTTGGATTATTATCCTCAAAATTTCAATAAATACGGTTGTGATCCAAGCGATGTGGCTCAGGAAGTAAAAGACGCTAAAGTTGTTCAGGATATTTTTCCATCTGAAGTGCTGTTTAAATTATTAGAGGGTAAGAAATTAGATGTTATCACCTCTATAGCTATGTTTTATGATCTTGAAGATCCAGTTAGTTTTGTGAAAGGTATCAGTCGCTTTCTTTCTAATGAGGGGGTATGGGTATTTGAAATGAGTTATATGCCCAGAATGCTTGAATTAGATAGTTATGATACTATTTGTCATGAACATTTGGAGTTTTATAGCCTTGCTGTTATTGAAAAAATATTATCAAAGGCAGGAATGAAAGTATTTAAAATTTCCTTTAATGACATCAATGGTGGAAGTATTAGATGTTATGCAACTCATAAAAATAACAATAGACACGACTTTTTGGAAAATCACCAATTGATTAATGAAATTCGTCACAAGGAATTTGACCTTGAGCTTGATACCGACAAGCCTTATGTTGCATTTCAACAGAGAATTGAAAAATTAAAAATCGAATTGCATGATTTGCTCGTTAAATTAAAAAAGGAAAATAAAAAAGTCCACGTTTATGGTGCGTCAACAAAAGGGAATACCATTTTGCAATGGTGCGATATTGATAAGAATCTTGTAGAATTTGCTGCAGAAAGAAATCCTGATAAATTTGGAGCCAGAACTTTGGGAACTGATATACCAATTATAAGTGAAGAAGAAAGCAGAGCGATGAATCCTGATTATTATTTGGTGTTACCTTGGCATTTCCAGACTGAATTTATTGAAAGAGAAAAAGATGCATTAAGCAAAGGCACTGGTTTTATTTTCCCTGTTCCCAAAATTCAGATTTATAAAAAATAATAAAACGACATTATTTAATTATCTCCAACTTTATGAATTTCTTTAATCGTATAATCTCAAAGTTTATATCTTGTTATTATATTTTTATTGCAAAAGCCCGGCCATCTTTTGCACAAGTAGGCGAGGATGCCATTTTATATTATTTGTTTCATAATGCTGGAATGAGAAATATCTCTTATCTCGATATTGGAACTAATCATCCAGTCTATGGAAATAACACCTATGCATTTTATCTTTTTGGGGGCAAGGGTGTTTGCGTAGAACCGGATCCTGCATTATTCAAAATAGTTAAAAAAATAAGGAGTAATGATACCTGTTTAAATGTAGGAATAGGACTTAATGAACAATCAGAGGCAGATTTTTATGTTTTCTCAAATTCTGGTTGGAATACTTTTAGCCCCGAGGAGGCTTCATTGAGAAAAAATTCTGGTATGCCTTACGATAAAGTATTGAGAATTCCTTTAAAAAATATAAATGACATTATCTCAAACCATTTCAATAATCCACCAGATATTATTTCCATAGATGTTGAAGGATTGGATTTTGAAATCTTGAAATCATTAGACTTTAATAAAAATGCACCCAAGGTACTGGTCATTGAAACATTGAGATTTGGAGAGACTACCAAAGCAATGAAACATGAGGAGCTTATTGAATTTGTATGTAAGAACGGTTATTTTATTTATGCTGATACTCATGTGAATACTATTTTCTGCAAGAATAATTTTTTCGATAAATGAGTGCAATAATATTTGGTGCGTCAGGTCAAGATGGAATTTATCTGTCACAATTATTGTCAGATATTAATATTGAAGTAATCCAAGTAAGCAGAAGCAAATCATTTAACAATACAGAAGTTACAGATTTTTCTCAGGTTTCCACATTAATAAAGGAAATACAACCAGATTACATTTTTCATTTTGCGGCTAATTCAACTACTCGTCATGATGCAATGTTTGAAAATCATGCATCTATTTCAACGGGAACATTAAATATACTGGAAGCTGTAAGGCTTTATTCCCCTTTATCAAAAGTGTTTATATCTGGAAGTGGGCTTCAATTTCAAAACAATGATCGTCCAATAAATGAATTGGTGCCTTTTGAAGCAAGAGACCCTTATTCAGTAAGTAGGATTCAATCTGTATTCGCAGCAAGATATTTTAGAAGATTGGGTGTAAAGGTTTATGTGGGATATTTTTTTAATCATGACAGTCCACTTAGAACAGACAGGCACATGAGTAAGAAAATTGTTGAAGCTGCGAAAAGAATTGCAAAGGGAAGTCAGGAGAAGTTAGAAATTGGCGACTTGAATGTCATTAAAGAATGGACATTTGCAGGCGATGTTGTCAAAGCTGTATGGACATTGATAAATCAGGAGACTATTTTTGAAGTTGTAATTGGTTCAGGAAATGGCTACAGCATTAAAGATTGGGTTTCATTGTGCTTCTCCCATTTTAATTTAAACTGGGAAAATCATGTTGTTTTAAAAGATCAATTTACCTCTGAATATAAACAACTGATTTCGGATCCTTCTCTTTTGATGTCTATGGGATGGAAACCGGAAGTTTCTTTTGAAGAGTTGTTCAATATGATGATAAATTCTTAAAATGTCTTCCACTAACATATTATTATTGCATCTTTTTTCTAATGGAGATTGTTTGTTTGCTACTACTATTGCAAAACAAATAAAGTTTGATTATCCAAATAGTCATCTTACTTGGATGATTGCTTCCAATTGCAAATCAATGATACTGAATAATCCCTACGTTGATGAAATCATTGAGGTGGATATCAGTGTTTACAATGATAAGGAACTTATTTTCAATCAATGCTTGAAGTCTGCTCAATCTCAAAAAGAGGAAGGCATTTATGATCATATTTTTGTTTCGCAAATAATAGGGGATACATTTTCACATTATGATAGTTGTGTAAGAACCTCCATTTATCGATGTTATGGTAAACCCATAACTGTTTCACCTAAACCAGTGTTGATATTAAATGATGAAGAAAAAGACAAAGCGCTAAATTTTTTTACTTCCAATGAACTACATCAGTATAAGAATGTAATATTATTTGAATGTGCTCCAATGAGCGGCCAGGTAATTTTCACGGTTGATTTTATTAAATCTTTTGCATCACAGATTGTTAAAAGCGGAGACACTGCAATTATTTTGTCTTCAGCAAAAAAAATACCTGTTGATATAAACGGAGTTTTTGATGGAAGTATACTGACAATTAGAGAAACGGTTGCTTTATCAGAACATTGTACTTTGTTGTTGGGATGTTCAAGTGGTATTACCTGGGCCACCACTTCTATAGAATCTCGACAAATTCCTATGGTTCAATTATTGGATCCCAATGCTTACATTTACAACCCACCCTCCATTGGGTTTAGCAAAGTAGGTGAGTCAACGGAAGTAATTATAGAATTGTATAGGTATGATCTCGATCTATTGATAAAATGTACTAAGCATATTTTTGAAAATAGTTTTCAAGATGCAAAGAAGGTATATAATCAAAAGGCCAAAAGTAATTTCAGGATTTTCAGGGGAATCACCCACACATTTATTAAAAGAAAAAAATACAAGCTTCTAAAGCAATTTATTTTAATGAACTTAAATGAAAATGGATTTAATTTGAAGATGATTAAAATGATAGCTATAGGAATATTGTTTTACCCTGTTCAATCAATGTTAAATAAAAAGCATGATTAGCTTTTTTTACTTCTTTGAAATTTCAATTCTTCCTCCATCATTTCGGTTACCAACATTTGCAAATTGTATTTCGGTTTCCATCCTAGTTTTTCATTTGCTTTAGAGGCGTCTCCAATCAATAAATCAACTTCTGCAGGCCGGAAATATCTTGGGTGTATTCCAATTACTTGTTTTCCTATGGGTAATTGATATTCTGGATTATCGCATCTTTCAACGAATGCTTTTTCATTTTCACCTTCGCCTTCAAATCGTAGTGATATTCCTACATGAGCAAATGCAAGAATAATAAAATCTCTTACAGAAGTAGTCACATTTGTTGCCAATACAAAGTCATCCGGGGTGTCTTGTTGAAGCATCAGCCACATGCCTTCAACATAATCTTTTGCATGCCCCCAATCTCTTTTTGCATCAAGATTTCCTAGTAATAATACCTGATCTATTCCTAATGCAATCTTTGAAACACCTATTGTTATTTTTCGTGTAACGAAACTTTCACCTCTTAAGGGACTTTCGTGATTAAATAATATACCATTCACAGCAAAAATATCATAAGCCTCTCGATAGTTTACTGTGATCCAATACCCATATAATTTCGCTACACCATAAGGGGATCTAGGATAAAATGGAGTGGTTTCTTTTTGTGGTATTTCTTGAACCTTCCCGTATAGTTCAGAAGTGGATGCCTGATAAAATTTTGTCTTCTTTTCTAATCCTAAAATTCGGATAGCTTCCAGAATTCTTAGAACACCCATTGCATCTGAATTAGCTGTATATTCAGGTGTTTCAAAACTAACCTGAACATGGCTTTGGGCTGCAAGATTATATATTTCGTTGGGTTGTGTTTGTTGAATGATACGAATCAAATTACTTGAATCTGTCAAATCGCCGTAATGCAAATGAAATCGGTCAGCAATGCTTTTATCAAAGAATAAATGATCGATTCTATCCGTGTTCATTAAAGAGCTTCTTCTTTTAATTCCATGAACATTATATCCCTTTAATAATAGAAATTCTGCTAAATAAGCTCCGTCTTGTCCGGTTATTCCGGTAATTAATGCTGTTTTCATAAAAAATATCCTAGTGCCAACAAAAATAACAATAAAACGGATAGTTAATTGCTTTGTCGATGTCCTTTTATGTCTAAATATTAATTAATTCTGCTTATTTGGTATCCTTTTATGCTTAATTTGTAACTTTATACGATTATTTAATCAATGTAATGAATAAAATTACATTGCGTTTTTTTTATTGATATGGATGCAGTTTTTACCATTGTTGCAAAAAATTACATAGGTCTCGCAGAAGTTCTGGGGCAATCTGTTAAAAAGAACAGCAATGCTGATTTTTTTATTGTGGTAGCAGATGAATTTTCAGCCAACGATCCAATCAAAAATCAATTAAATCATAATGTTCTCATTGCAAAAGATATTTTAAATATTACAGATTCTTTGTGGAATGAAATGTCTTTTAAATATAACCTTGTAGAATTTTGTACATCTATCAAGGCATCGTGTTTTCAATATTTTTTTAATGATAAAAAATACGACAAAGTTATTTTTACTGATCCTGATGTATATTTTTTCAATTCAATGGAATTGATTTTTTCAGAACTAGATAATCATTCAATTTTATTGACTCCTCACATTCTTGAATTGCAGGAGAATTTTAAAGGAGATTACCCTGATTATTTGTTCCTTGTAAATGGTACATTTAATTTAGGGTTTATAGGACTTTCTGCAGGAGAATGCACTCAGCGTTTTTTAAAATGGTGGAACAATCGGTTGATACAAAATTGTTTTTTTGACTTTGAAAAGGGGTTGGCAACTGACCAGAAATGGATCAATATGATTCCTTCATTCTTCAGTCCAAATGAAATGAAAATTACATTCCACAAAGGAATGAATGTTGCTCCGTGGAATTTTCATGAACGTAAAACTTCAGTTGTAAATGGAGTGGTTTCTGTTACATATAGAGATCAAAATGAGGATTTTGACCCATTGTTGTTTGTGCATTTTTCCGGATTTGATTATAAAAGTATAATAGAAGGAAGAGCTGACCATAAAAATGAAAATAGTTCATCATTTCCTGATTATGACATCGTTTTTGAAAAATATGCTGAAGGTTTGAAAAACAATACCTTTTTGAAGTATATCACACTTCAGTATTCTTATAATTGTTTTAAAAATGGGATTCAAATTTTAAGTATCCACAGAAGAATATTCAGAAGGTTGTTGCAAGAAGGTAAACAATTTTTCGATCCTTTTGAAATCAACAGTGGATCATATTTTGAACAATTAAGTAAAAGGAAATTATTAGATCATTCAATTGTAGCAGTTGATAAGATCACCAATAAAAACATCAAAGGCTTTGATAAGAAAATGGGATACGTCAATTCCGTTTTTACAATCATAAAAACATTGATAGGAATTAAAAGATACAGTATTATGGTCAGGTTTTTCAGAAGGTATTTTTCTGAGGAAAATCAAGTGTTTTTGTATGATAAAGAATTTGGAAAAAAACTATGGTAAAAGATTGCTGATTTATGAGGATATTTTATTTGTTATATTATTATTTGTTCAGGTTTACTTATTTTAAAATTGTTTTGGGTGGAATAGGTATGGGGTCAAAACTTCACAGTCCAATGCTTTCAGGAAGTAAGAGAATTTTTATTGGCAAGAAAGTGTATGTGAGAAAAAATACATGGCTTGCCGCAGAGCCTCTTACCGGTAATCTTCAATGTAGTTTAAAAATTGGTGATGGTACATACATTGGAAGGTTCTGTCATTTTTTTGCAAGTTCGAAAATTGAAATTGGAAGAAAAGTTCTTTTCGCAGATAAAGTGTACGTCAGTGATAATTTGCACGGCTACGAGGATATCAATCTTCCAGTTATGGATCAGCCACTTAAACAATTATCTCCTGTTATAATAGGAGATGGTGCATGGTTGGGAGAGAATGTTTGTGTTATAGGCGCCAAAATTGGCAAGAATAGTGTAATTGGTGCGAATGCAGTAGTTACTAAAGATATTCCAGATTATTGTATTGCGGTAGGTTCACCGGCCCGAATAATAAAGCGTTATGATTTTGATTCTAAATCATGGAAAAAAACCGATTCTGAAGGAAAAATAATTAGTTAAAATGGCAAAAAAAATATTGATTACCGGTGGTGCAGGTTTTATAGGAACCAATCTTTCGTTGGCCTTGATTAAAATAGGGTATGAAATCACTGTGTTGGATAATTTATCTCCACAAATTCATGGTGAAAATCCTGTATCCACATCAGAACTATATCAATCGATTAAGGATAAGGTCAACTTTATTCAGGGGGATGTTTCCAATAAATCGGATTGGGAAAAGGCTATCAATGAAAATGAAGTCATTGTTCATTTAGCCGCAGAAACTGGAACCGGGCAGTCTATGTATCAAATTAAAAGATATACAGATGTTAACATTGGCGGAACGGCTTTAATGTTGGATATTTTGGCTTCTTCAACACATGCTGTAAAAAAAGTTGTTGTCGCATCTTCAAGAGCTATTTATGGTGAAGGCAGGTATTATTCAACAAAATTGGGCTACCTATATCCTGAAAGCCGAAGCAATGAAAGAATGTTAACTGGAAATTTCGAAGTGAATATACCCGAATCAGATGAAGTGTTGCAATTGATGTCAACAGACGAAAATTCTAAGATTCATCCAACTTCTGTGTATGGAATTACTAAGCAAAATCAGGAACAAATGGTGATGACGGTTTGTGCAGCTTTAAACATTGCCCCTGTGGCTTTTCGTTATCAAAATGTGTATGGTCCCGGGCAATCATTGAAAAATCCATATACTGGTATATTGTCGATTTTTTCTACACAAATTAAAAATGGAAAGTCTATTAATATTTTTGAAGATGGGAAAGAAAGCAGGGACTTTGTTTTTATAGATGATGTTGTGGATGCAACCATTAAAGGCATCGAAAATGAAAATGCGAATGGGCAGGTTTTTAATGTGGGAACTGGCATCGCCACTACAGTAATAGAAGTTGCTGAAACCCTGATAAAAAATTATGGATTGGAAGTACCCGTTCAAATAACAGGCAATTTCAGGATAGGAGATATCAGACATAATTATGCAGATATTTCTAAAATAAAAAATTATTTAAATTTTACACCTTCAGTGACTTTTGAAAATGGAATAAAACGATTTACGGATTGGGTAAATCAGCAGGAAATTCAGCAAAGTAAATACGAAGATTCTTTAAATGAGATGAAGTCAAAAGGTTTGATGAAATAGCATTAATTTGTCCACTATAATTTCGAGTATTTTATTATCCGTATTTTATCCATTAAATAACTTTTTCTCATAAATAATCATGTCTACATTAGCACTTATCACTGTTTTATATAAAAGCGATGATGTACTGGAAGACTTTTATAAAAGTATTTATATCCAGTCATTTAAAGATTACAAGCTTTATTTAGTAGACAATTCTGCTTCTGATTCATCTAATCATATAATTGCTGAATGTGCTAATAAATACCCATTGAGTAATATTGAATATATCAATTCCGGCGGAAACATTGGTGTTGCAGCCGGTAATAATCTTGGAATCAAGCAGGCATTGAATGATGGCTGTACTCATTTGTTGTTGTTGAACAATGACATATTAATTGAACAGGAAAATATGTTTTCGAAAATGATGGAACTATCCGCTAAAGAGGATATCATCACGCCTAAAATATTTTGTTGTGATTCTAAAAAAGTATGGATGGCTGGCGGTTATATGGATTATAAAAGAGCATTGGGAGT
>CAMCAY010000066.1 GCA_945872815.1 Chitinophaga pinensis | reverse complement strand
ATGCAGCTCATCGCCTGTCTTGAACTGCTTTAAAAATTCGTCTGATAGTAGGTCTTCCTTTTTCATAACGTGTGTTTGGTTTAAAGTTATTAATTGTTGGGGTTTAAACCCCAACAATTAATAACTTACACACTTCATAAGATAGTCCCGTCTTAAAAGAACCGGTTTTTTTAATAAAAATAAATAAATAGATAAGCAATTATTCTTTTTCTTTATCCTTATCAGCATTTTTCATTTCTTTATATAATTTCAATTGTTCAGGAGTTAGAAGATTCATAAAACGCTTGGATTTATCCTTACGAATTTCTTTTAATCTTATCTTTTTTTCATCGTCAGACAAAGTAGTATCAGCACTAACTTTTGATTTAGCTTCTTTATTGATTTTATTGATTTCTTTTAGTTTAACTTTTTGATCATCAGTAAGATTAAGCGCTTTTAGAATTTCCTGAGTACGATCATCATTTTGTCTTTTAGCAATTTCAGCATTTTTTTTGGCTTCAGGTGATTGAGATTCAGCTTCAGTTTTATTCTGACTAAATCCATTTAGTGTTAATGCAAATGCTAAAGCAAGCATTGAGAATTTTTTCATTGGTTTAAGTTTATACGTTATTGTAATAATATTATTTATAAAGTTATTAAAAAACTACTGAATTAGCTATAAGTTATTCTTGATAGTTTCGTTTATTATAGTATTTAACAATAATGAAACTTATCTTAAAAATAATAATTCACGGTATTTAGGCAAAGGCCATAAATTATCATCGATTAAAATTTCAAGATTATCTGCATGGTGTCTGATATCATCAAAAAAAGTATTTTTTATTTTATCACAATATGCGATTGCTTTTTCTCTGGAGTCATTAATTTCATTTATTTTTTTTCTGCTTTCAATCATTTCATTGATTCCTTTGCTGATTCCATTAATATGAAAATTAATTTTTTCAAGAATAGATTTTTGATTTTCAAATGCGGATTCAGGCAAACCAATTTCTTTTAATCCTCTTATATTTTCAAGTAAAATGTTTTGATACTTCAAAGCTGCAGGAATAATATAGGTTGTGGCTAGATCTCCCATTACCCTTGCTTCAATCTGTACTTTTTTTATGTAGGATTCCAACATGATTTCATGCCTAGCTTCTAATTCAAGGTGATTATAAATACTGTTGTCTTCAAAAAGTTTTTTTGTTTTATCAGACTGATAGGCATCTAAAGAAAGAGGTGTAGTTTTAATATTAGCCAACCCACGTTTTTTTGCTTCTTTTTCCCATTCTTTACTATATCCATCACCTTCAAATAATATCTTTTTGCTTTCAACGATGTATTTTTGAATGATGTGCATCAATGCGACTTCTTTCTTTTCTCCCTTTTCAATTAACCCATCTACTTCTCTTTTAAATGATTTAAGTGTTTCTGCCATGATGGTATTTAAAACAGTCATGGGAGCTGCGCAATTTGCAGAGGAACCAACAGCCCTGAATTCAAATTTGTTTCCGGTAAATGCAAATGGGGAAGTGCGATTTCTGTCGGTGTTGTCAAGCATTAACTCAGGAATGCTTTTATGGATATCCATTTTTAAAATAGCCTCGTCTGTTTCATCAAAATGTCCACCTACTCTCTGTTCAATCTGATTAAGGACATCTGTTAAGTACTTACCAATAAAAATGGAGATGATAGCTGGGGGTGCTTCATTCGCTCCAAGGCGATGGTCATTGCTTTCACTTGCAATGGATGCTCTTATCAAATCGGCATAATCATGAACAGCCTTGATGGTATTAACAAAAAAAGTAAGGAACATTAAATTCGTCTTCGGTGTTTTTCCGGGAGCAAGGAGGTTTACACCTGTATCAGTACTCATGCTCCAGTTATTGTGTTTACCACTTCCATTGATTCCTGCAAAAGGTTTCTCATGCAGTAACAATTGTAAGTTATGTCGTTTCGCTACTCTCAACATAACATCCATTAGCAGGGTGTTATGGTCAACCGCCAAATTGATTTCTTCATAAATAGGTGCACATTCAAATTGAGCGGGGGCTACTTCATTATGCCTAGTTCTTAAAGGAATACCCAATTTGTATGCCTCTTGTTCAAAGTCTCTCATAAAGGCGTAAATCCTTTGTGGAATTGCACCAAAATAATGATCTTCCAGTTGCTGCCCTTTTGCAGGTGCATGACCAAACAAAGTTCTGCCAGTAAGAAGTAGATCGGGTCTTGCAGTGGCCAAACCAGCATCCACCAAAAAGTACTCTTGTTCCCAACCTAAAGTGGCATTTACTTTTGAAATATTTTTGTCAAAATACTGACAAACATCCACAGCAGCTTTATCAAGTGCCACAATGGCTTTAAGCAAAGGAGTTTTGGTATCTAATGATTCACCTGTATAAGAAACAAATATTGTTGGGATACAAAGTGTTTTACCTCGTCCAATTTCCATTATGAAAGCAGGGGAGGAAGGATCCCAGGCTGTATAACCTCTTGCTTCAAATGTTGCTCTTAAACCTCCACTTGGAAAAGAAGATGCATCGGGTTCCTGTTGAATCAAAGCCGCACCTTCAAATTCCTGTATGGACGTTCCATCACCTTTTAATGTAAAAAATGAATCATGTTTTTCTGCAGATAACCCTGTTAATGGTTGAAACCAATGCGTGAAATGCGTTACACCTCTTTCTTCTGCCCATGCCTTCATTCCATTGGCAATATTACCTCCCATTGAACGGTCAATTTTTTTTCCTGTCAACGAAGATGCCTGCAGACTTTTGTATGCTTCATCACTTAAGTAATGTCGAGCCGTTTTTAACGTAAAGACGTTTTCATTAAAAATAGTCGTAACTTTTTCAGATGAATCAACCTCATAAGTAATTGAATTATTAACTATGTTCTTTATTGCACTAAATCTCAGTTTTTCCATAAATAAATTTATTTATTATCAAAATTATGAGAAATTCGGAATAAAATACAAGTTTTAAAACATAAATTCGGAAAAATAATTATCAACTAAGAAAAATATTTCACATATTTATTTATTTAACTTATTATTTCTTTGAAGATTAAATCGAATGTTTACTAATAATGGTAATATTAAAAAAGGAAGATATATACTTCGGTATCTTACAATTGAACCAGTATTCGGAACTATGTAACCGATTATCAATAACATAATAATTGAAATAAATAGACCAAAAACAAGAAAAATATTAGCATTTAAAATAATGCCCTTGAATATCAATTGTCTTATGTAGATTAAAAATAAAATGAAATATACAAGTAATTCAATTGAAAGAAAAAGCGAAAATACATTTGTACTATCGCATAAAAATGGCCTTAAAAAAGAATGATTGAATGCATGAGGAATATTTATAAAAAAACTTTTGATGGTTGGATGTAATGTATTCATTGGCAATTGGGATCCTGCTTTTTCTAATTGCAAAAAATCAAATTGACGCTGAGTAATGATTTCCAAGATGAAGTTGTTTTTGGTAAAAACTTCAATAAAGCCAAGTAAAAAAATACAAGTAAGAAATGTCAATAAATTAATTTTTAAAGTACTTAGCTTCGATTTTTTAGAAATCAATAAAGCAATGGATGCAGGTATCATAACAATGAAGAGAAAATTCCGGAGTAACAATATCATTAACGCGGAAAGAATCATTAAGCAAATTCTTTTTTTTGAATATCCGGAATCTAAAATAGAATAAATAGCGTAAACGTAAAAAGAAAGAAAGGAAGCAACTAATAAATCTTTGTGGATTCCTGAGGTGAAATACAAAGTAGACGGCAATAAAAAACAGCCTATGATAATCATCTTTTTCAAATGAGGATAAATGCCCGAAAACACTATATATAAAGCAATATATCCCATAAATCCAAAGAAATTAAAAATGAGACTATTGATGTAATAATTTCCTCTGCTAAGAACATTACATACTGCCAATAACTTGATTACAATGTTACTTCTGAGGTCGTTCCAGTAAGAACCAACAGCATTAAAAAACCTTCCGTAATTGTCATGATATGGATT
This sequence comes from Chitinophaga pinensis, assembly GCA_945872815.1. Lineage (GTDB taxonomy): Bacteria > Bacteroidota > Bacteroidia > Chitinophagales > Chitinophagaceae > Ferruginibacter > Ferruginibacter pinensis_C. The sequence continues at coordinate 6,748 of CAMCAY010000066.1, read as the reverse complement.
AAAAAAAAAATCAGAAAAGAACTTAACAGGATGTTCCATTAATACTTGATAATCATCGAAACCTTTTTTGTTAATGTCCCAATAATCATTCACCGGATAATAAGTAAATGATATCCATCCTAATAGAAGTCCGACCAGCACTTTGATTGTAAATAAACCAAACAATTCATTCCTTTCAAGGCGCGATTGTTTTACAAAGGAAATACGGGGAATTACTAATTGTAGAAAAACAAATAATATTATAAAAATAAACAATTGCAATAGAATGCGTTTAATTTGAAGTTATGTAAATAACATAGCCATTATGATTCATAATACCAAAATACCCCTGTATAATTAGCTGTTGTAAAAATCAGATTTTTTTTCTAAAAATGACATCTAAATTTTATTGTCAAATAAATTCGCCCTATCTTTACATGACCTCTAGGATTATTTTATTCATTCTTCGGTCATTTTCGCAGTAAATCATTTTTTATTTTGTGTTTCAAAGCAAAAGGATAGAATCCTGGTTTATCTGTATTAATTAATGTCTATATAAATTATTGTCATGGCCAAGTTTATTTTTGTAACAGGCGGTGTTACTTCTTCTTTAGGTAAAGGGATCATTGCAGCATCCCTAGCAAAGCTTTTGCAAAGCAGAGGATTGAAAGTAACAATACAAAAATTTGATCCATACATTAATGTTGATCCCGGAACTTTGAACCCTTATGAACATGGAGAATGCTTTGTAACAGATGATGGTGCTGAAACAGATCTTGATCTTGGTCATTATGAAAGATTCTTAAATATTCCAACCTCACAGGCAAATAATGTAACTACCGGAAGGATTTATCAGACTGTTATAAATAAAGAAAGGGAAGGCGCCTATTTAGGAAAAACGGTTCAAGTTGTCCCTCATATAACGGATGAGATTAAACGAAGAATGATGTTGCTCGGAAATAGCGGAGAATATGATATTATTATTACTGAATTAGGTGGAACTGTAGGGGATATTGAAAGTCTTCCTTTTGTGGAAGCTGTAAGGCAGATTCAATGGGAACTCCCAGATGAAGATTGCATTGTTGTTCACCTTACTTTGATTCCTTATTTAAAAGCTGCAAAGGAATTAAAAACAAAACCTACTCAACATAGTGTGCGTTTGTTGAGTCAGGAAGGAGTGCAACCAAATGTTATTGTTTGCAGAACAGAACGTGCCTTAAGTAAGGAATTAAGAAAAAAAATTGCTTTGTTTTGTAATGTCAAAACTGAAGCTGTTATTGAAGCAATGGATGCAAATAGTATTTATGAAGTTCCATTGAAAATGTTGCAGGAAGGTTTAGATGTTATTGTATTGAAAAAACTTCAAATTAATGGATATGCTGCGCCTGAATTAAACAAATGGAATCATTTTCTTCAAATGCTTGTTGCGCCAAAACATAAAATAAATATTGGACTAATTGGAAAGTATGTTGAATTGCAGGATGCTTACAAATCTATATTGGAGGCTTTTGTTCATGCTGGATCTATCAATCAATGCAAAGTAAATATTGTCAATATTCACAGTGAACATTTAACCACCAAAAATGTTCATGAAAAACTAAAAGAACTAGATGGCTTATTGGTTGCACCCGGATTTGGATCAAGAGGTGTAGAGGGAAAAATCGAAGCTGTAAAATATGCTAGAGAAAATAAATTGCCATTTTTTGGTATTTGCCTGGGCATGCAGATGGCAGTAATAGAATTTGCAAGAAATGTGTTGGGTTGGACTAATGCACATTCTACCGAAATGGATGCTAATACTTCTCATCCTGTAATTGCTTTAATGGAAGAACAAAAGAAAATAAAGAACAAAGGAGGAACCATGAGACTAGGAGCTTACCCATGCGAGATTCAAAATGAAAGTTTGGCTTTCAAAATATATCAATCATCTGAAATAAGTGAACGTCATCGTCATCGTTGGGAATTCAACAATAATTACATCAAAGATTATACAAATGCAGGTTTGATTCCAAGTGGAAAGAATACCGCTAAAGAATTAGTTGAAATTGTCGAATTGAAGGATCATCCTTTTTTTATTGGTGTTCAGTTTCATCCTGAACTTAAAAGTACCGTTGAGAATCCTCATCCAATTTTTGTAGCATTTGTAAAAGCATCCCATGATTTCGCCCAAAAAAATGAAGCTGCAAAAAATAAATTGGCAGAAAATCAATCTCTGTAATTTTCTCAATACTATTAACTTTGCCGCATGCAGAAATTAAGTATGGACGAGTTAAACAGAAAAACTCCCGAAGAATTCAAGCGATCTGAAAAAACACCTGTAATTGCTGTTTTGGAAAATATCAGAAGCGCCTATAATGTAGGAAGTGTTTTTCGTACATCAGACGCATTTTTATTGGAGTCTATTTATATTACCGGATATACTGCAAAACCTCCACACAAAGAAATTAAAAAAACTGCTTTGGGTGCAGAAGATACTGTTGATTGGAAATATTTTACCAATGCAAACGAGGCAATTCAATATCTTAAAAGTCTTCATTATAAAGTGTATGCTGTTGAACAAGTAAAGAATAGTATTTCACTTGAAAAGATTGATTTTAAAAACGATGATAAAATTGCCGTTATATTCGGAAATGAAGTATCAGGCGTAGAACAGGATACTATTTTACAATGCGATGGATGTATTGAAATACCACAACTCGGAATGAAACATTCTTTAAACATAGCTACAGCTGCAGGTGTAGTGTTATGGGAAATCATACGAAACAGAATGTAATGAAAATTCTAACTTATTAAATGAAAAGCATAAAAAAATATCTATCCTTAATTAAATTCTCTCATACAATTTTTGCAATGCCTTTTGCCTTGATTGGTTTTGTTTTAGGTTTTCAATATTTACAAAACAATCATCTATATTTTACTAAAAATAATTTCAACTTTTACCTACTTTCTTCAAAATTGCTATTGGTTGTCATTTGTATGGTTACCGCAAGAAGTGCAGCCATGGCATTCAATAGATACTTAGACTATAAATTTGATGCTAAAAATCCAAGAACATCAATAAGAGAAATTCCCTCGGGCACAATAAAACCATTCAATGCTTTGGTTTTTACTGTTGCGTGTTGTTTTGCTTTCATCGCAACTTGTTTTTTTATCAATAAACTTTGCTTTTATCTCAGTTTCGTCGCTTTATTTGTGATATTGTTTTATAGTTATACAAAAAGATTTACAGCACTTTGTCATTTGGTTTTAGGATTAGGTTTAAGTCTTGCGCCTATAGGATCATATCTTGCTATTACTGGAGTATTTCAAATAATCCCACTTATGTTTTCATTCATTGTAATGTGTTGGGTGAGTGGTTTTGATATTATTTATGCTTTACAGGATGAGGAATTTGATAAATCTAATCAATTGCATTCAATTCCTGTTTTATTGGGAAAAAAAAATGCATTGATTGTATCCTCTATATTACATTCCATAGCCATTATAATTGTTATTTATGCAGGCGTATCAATGCACTCATCCTATTGGTTTTGGACGGGAACTGCAGTGTTTTGTGCAATGTTGTTATATCAGCATTCTATTGTAAAACCAGAAGATTTAAGCAAAGTAAACATAGCCTTTATGACGGCTAATGGTATTGCATCTGTAGTCTTTTCCATTTTTGTTATTATTGACTTACTGGTCAATAAATAATCATAGCAATAAATTCCAGATTAGTTGATTGATCCACCTTCCGGAATCATCATTGCTGTCTCCCCAACCTTTCATTTTTTCCTTCACTGTATTCAACGCTTCTTGTTCTGTAAAAATATTTTTAGAATCAGTAGGTTCTGTAATAACTATTTCGTCTTTAAGAATTTTAATTTTACTTGCAATCCATGAACTGTATAATCTGGGAATGGTCATACCAAGTACCATGCCTGGCAAACCGTGAATAGTGCATGGACCTCCGGGTATCGTGATCTCTTCTGTGTAAAATGCAAACACATAAATGCTATCCATTATTTTTCCAACCGCTTTTCTGCAGTTATATCCTGCTATAATTCTGTTTTCATTGGTTAATTTCCAACGAATATTTTTTAGTGAATCTTTGATACTGAAAGTGCTTCCAAATACGTCCTTTTGAATATTGTAACTTCCTTTATTAAAGTCAAGGAACCAAATTGACTTTTCATCACTTTGTCTGAACATTTCAGGAACTAATTCTTTGTTTTCCCAATGATCAAATTGATATTTACTGTTATTTTTTGAAAACTGATATTTATAAAAAGCCGTTTTGAAATTGGGTAATTTGTCTTTCATATTTTCTGACCAAACATCATTTCCCAATGTTTTTTTCAAATTGGTCTTTACTTCAAATTCAATTTCACCATTTTCAACGAATTGAGCTTTGGTTATTAAAATTGAATTAAATAAAAAAAGTAAAATCAATAAATTTATTTTCATAAAAATTATTTTTTGGTAGATGCTGATTTGTTTTTGAAATCCCATGAAAAGCCAACCATGCAATACCGTTTTAGTCTTTGGTTTCTTTCTTCTGTAAAACTATTACCGTAGTAGTTTCTATCAATGCCAATGTTTTGATTTAAGATATCCCTGACTTTTACGTACAATGTAAACTCATTTTTTTTGAATGTTCTTTGTAATTGTGCGTTCCAAATATTATTGTTGTAAGCTGGAGATTGTTCTGATACTTTTTGACTTTGGAAATAATTCAAGTCAGTTATAAAAGACCAAACTTTTTTATAATAAAAAGTACAATTCAAACTCGCATTGTTGTTTGCAAAACGATTGAAATTAGTTGTTTGAGCATTTTTATTTAAGTTGTAATTAAAATCATTATTAACAGAAATATCATATTTTTCCTTTTTAGACTTGCTTGCATTGAAAGAAAGACCACCTGAATAATTTTTGGCAAAACTTACATTATTATTGATAACATCAGCAAATCTAGAAACATTGACATTGGTATTAATTTGTATGTCAATGTTTGATTTTTTCAATTTAAATCCGGAACCAGCCCATAGATTGACGTTATAATTGCCATTTGTATTAATATAGGTGGAAGATGTTGCGCCGGTTAATGGGTTTATTACTCTGTTATTGGTAATTGCATTTTTATTTACAGTAATATTCAATGATTGGTAATTCCAAATATTTTTTAAAAAACTGTATCCGTTATGGACAAAACTGATGTTATTAGCAAATGATGGCTTCAAATCCGGATTACCTATATATTGATTAAAGATATCGTTGTTGTTTCTCAATGGCTGCAATTGGTTTAATGTTGGTTGATTTTGATAACCATTATACTTAATTCTTAATGCATGATTACTTTTATAATTGTAAACAAAAGTTGCATTTGGGAAAATATTGGTATAATTTCTATTGTAGCTTTTGTTGCTTGTATTGTCCAATAAATCAAAAGTGGTTATACCAAAACCTGATCCAGCGTTGAACTTGAATTTTTTAAATGCATAATTAAATTTTGCGGAGGGAGTTTGAATGACAATACTCTGATCAAATGAATTTGAAAGAGAATCAATCAAATGATCGTACACATTTGCAGTGCTAGATTGCTGGTATGTATTCTGCTGATTGATTCCGTTATTTAAAGAAAACTCATAACTCATTTCCATTGCCCATTTTTTATTAAGGGGTTCTGTATAAGTTAATTTGGATGAAATTTTCTCTGTTGATTTTTCGGATTTTGTAAGCTGATCAATATTAATGCTGAAAGGGTTGTTTACGACATAAATATCATTTTTAGAAATCAGAAAATTATTTCCTGATGCTTTTGTAGTGTTGAAATCAGTATTAAGTGATAATGTCCTTCTATTTTTTTGAAATTTGTGTTTTAATAATAAATTTCCGGAAAAGTCATTTTTCGTATTTTGAATTTCATTATCTCTTACAGATCTGTTTATTAAAGCTTCAGAATTGTTAGTGGTATTGGACTTTGATCTTTCTTTACTATCAGTGTTGTAATAATTTGCTTTAACTGTCATCTTCAAACTGTTATTGTTATCCAATTTATAATCATATACAATGGATGATTTCATATTGTATCTGTTTATTTGGGTATTGACTGAGTCGTTTTTGTATAAGGCCGAATCACCAATTTGAGTAATGTTATTGATTGTTTTTTCATTGGTATAATCCTGTAGATTATATTTTGGAGAAAAATTAAAATTGTGATTATCATTCCATTTATTGCTGTATTGTATGCCTGCATTAATATTCCTAATGAAACCGTTTTCGGTATTGATGATTATATCATCAAAAGCACTATTGTTTGAAATTTGATAACTGAATATTCCATCTTCATCCATCATTTCGAAATTATTGTCATCATTTCCTCCATATTTCTGCCTGTCTTGCCAATTCAATCCATCCTGGCCTGTATTGCCATTCAATACAAATGCGGATATTTTTCTTTTTCCCTTAAATGAGCCGTACATTAAATTATTATTGAATCTATTTGAAACATCATTTGCCATTCCACCAGAAGTGCTGATTTTACCGAAATAACCTTTTTTACGATCATCTTTTAATTTCAAATTAATTGTTTTCTTTGTGTTGCCGTCATCAATACCAGTAAAAGCGGCTTGGTCACTTTTTTTATCGAATACCTGTACTTCTTTAACTGCATCAGCTCTAATATTTTTTACAGCCATTCCAGGGTCATCTCCAAAAAACTCTTCTCCGTCAACCAACACTTTTTCAACTTTTTCTCCCATTGCTTTTATTTCACCGTTTTTATCTACTT
>CAMCAY010000065.1 GCA_945872815.1 Chitinophaga pinensis | reverse complement strand
AGTCAAACCCCAATATTTTTTAACTTACACAGTTTAAGGGATAGTGTCAAGTTAAATTTTAAACTTCTTCCTATCGACAAATATTTTTGCAAAATTCTGAAGTATCAATCCCTTACTCAAATCGGGTCAATAGTGGATTAATTCAAATTAAATCTCTGGTAATTTTTTTAATATATAGGATTTGGTTCTTTAATTAGGGCTGATGTTTAAGAAACATGAACCTATCAAAGGATCGATACATTTTTCATAGTCTTTCTGTTTATTGCTATTTAATTAATGCGGTTAGATCATATCCTGATTTCTCTATAAATTCTAAAAAAGTAACTTTCACTTATAAATAACCTAATTTTACTTTTTTGATTACTTTCAAAAATTTGATTTTACAGACAATCTGTAAACCATGATAAAAAAGTTAGACAAACTGATCGTTCGTTCATTTATAGGTCCATTCATTATTACATTTTTTGTTGCTTTTTTTGTGTTAATGATGCAAACCCTATGGAAGTATATTGATGATTTGGTAGGCAAGGGTCTTGACTTTATAACTATCTGTAAATTTTTATGGTATGCAAGCGCTTCAATGTTGATGTTGGCCATGCCTATTGCAATATTGATTTCTTCCATTATGACATTTGGAAATCTTGGAGAGAGATTTGAGTTGGTTGCAATAAAGTCTTCCGGAATTTCTCTGTTGAGATTTATGCGACCTATCATGATGTTGACGCTGCTTTTTTCATTGACAACTTTCATTTTTGCAAATTATGTGATACCATATGCTAATCTCAGATTTGTAACACTATATAGCGACATTTATTTTAAAAAGCCAGCTTTTGATTTGAAAGAAGGCGTCTTTTTTACACACATTCCCAATTATGCCATTAAAGTCAGCAAAAAAGATGACGATGGAAAAACAATACATCATGTCATTATTTTTGAACAAAGCAACCCCGTACAAGATAATTGCATTGTGGCTGAAAAGGGAACAATGAATATTTCAAAAGATCAGAATTATCTGGAATTTAATCTTGAAAATGGATATCGCTATCAGGAAAAGGGTGGCGTATTGGATAGTAATACTGAATTTTCGAGATTGTCGTTTAAGCATTTCAAAAAGCTATTTGACGTAAGTGTGTTGAAAAAGCAAAATACCAACGATAGCCTATTCAGAGGAAATTATAGAATGCTTAGTTCCAGACAGCTTTCTAAAAACATAGATTCATTGAAAATAAAAGAAGCATCTATTCAAAAGAAAATGTTATCACAACAGAAAGATGAATTTTATTTCAATCAGCCTACTGCTTCTAGTTTTGGTTTAAAACAAAATAAGCAGCAGCTAATACAATATGAGCAATTAATACCTGATTCGCTAAGTTTTAAAATAAGACAATTGGCTTACAATAAAATCTATTCTATTAAAAACAATCTTCTCAATTATCAGACTGAAATTAATGTAAATCATACAGAAGCTAAACTACACAAAATAGAATGGCACAGAAAATATTCCATGTCAATGTCCTGTATTATTTTGTTTTTTATCGGAGCGCCACTGGGTGCCATCATCAGAAAAGGAGGTTTAGGAATGCCTATGGTAATTGCAATCATTTTTTTTCTGTTGTTCCATTTGCTAATGATTTTTGGAGAAAAGTTTGCAAATGAAAATGTAGTATCACCCCTATTAGGAATGTGGTTGCCCATTTTTGCTTTGTTTCCTGTAGGATGTTTTTTAACTTACAAGGCAATGCATGATTCCCAGTTATTTAATATTGAATTTTACCAGCGTCTTTTCAAAAAGAAGCACCAATAAATTTCTTATTTTTATTTGAGATAAACCATCCCTAAAAACGAATTAACATGAATCAGCAAAATGCAAAAAGTAGAAGAGGGTTTATAAAAAACACCTTAACCGGAGCCGCTATGCTGGCTCTTGGAACTAAAGGGTTAGCGGAAACAATTTCCTCATTAAAACAAAAAACAAAGAATTATTCGGAGCTATTAATAACCGGATTTGATCAAAAATCCTTGCCATATAAGTACGATGCATTAGAGGATATCATTGATGCAACAACAATGGAAATTCATTATTCTAAACATGCTGCAGGATATTGTAAAAATCTAAAGGATGCAGCTATTGCTGAAAAAATTGACACCAATCAATCGGTTGAAACATTGCTGTCGAATATTTCAAAGTATTCAACTAAAGCTAAAAATAATGCGGGTGGTCACTTTAACCATGAAATGTTTTGGCAATGTATGCAGCCGAAAACTCCGGATAACAAACCAGACGATGTTTTCATGAAAATAATTGAAAATAATTTCGGGTCTTTTCATTTATTTAAATCTCAATTTACTGATGCTGCTAAAAACAGATTCGGAAGTGGATGGGCATGGTTATATAAAAATACAAACGGTGAACTGAAAATTGGAAGCACTCAAAATCAAGACAATCCATTGATGGATTTGCCTTCCATTGAAATTAAAGGATCTCCTTTACTTTGTCTGGATGTTTGGGAACACGCTTACTATCTTAAATATCAAAACAGAAGAGCCGAATACATTGAAAACTGGTGGAATTTAGTGAATTGGAATTACGTGAAACTTCGCTTCGGAAGTCTCTGATATTGCTTATTCAATAAAATTTAGATTATTTACCATGCTTAGTTATTTGCAAATAGCAAATTTGACTAAGGCCTTTTTATTGTTCAGCTTTACAATATTTCTATAACTAAACCATTCTTTTCGAGGGTATTTTCGATATTATTTTAACGTAATAATGTTATAATAAACTTTACATTTGTAACCTACTTCAATAATAAAAAATAAATAATTATGCAAGTTTGGAAAGATTATCAAGAAAAAAACAAAGACAGATTTTTGTCAGAACTTTTTGAATTATTGCGAATACCAAGTGTCAGTGCAAAAACAGAACATAAAGATGATATGATTCACTGTGCTGAAACAATAAAAAAAAGATTATTGGAAGCAGGTGCTGATAAAGTAGATATTTACTCAACTGCAGGACATCCAATTGTTTATGGTGAAAAAATAATTGATCCTTCTAAACAAACGGTATTGGTTTATGGCCATTATGATGTGCAACCAGCAGAGCCTTTGGAATTATGGAATCATCCTCCATTCGAACCTACTGTTGTAGATGGCAAAATTTATGCAAGAGGCAGTTGTGATGACAAAGGTCAAGTCTATATGCATGTAAAAGCTTTTGAAACAATGGTTCAAACAAATACGCTGACTTGTAATGTGAAATTTTGTATTGAAGGAGAAGAAGAAGTGGGTTCACCTAATTTGGGCAAGTTCGTTGCGGAAAACAAAGAGCTGCTTAAAGCAGACTGTGTATTAATTAGTGATAGTGCTATGATTAGTTTGGATACACCAAGTATTGACATTGGAGTAAGAGGGTTGAGTTATATCGAACTTGAGTTAACCGGTCCCAATCGTGATTTGCATAGTGGTGTTTATGGCGGTGCGGTTGCTAATCCCATCACTATACTTGCTAAAATGATTGCGTCACTTCATGATGAGAACAACCATATTACCATTCCGGGATTTTATGATGATGTTGCAGTAGCAACACCAGAGGAAAGGGCATTGATGGCAAAAGCTCCATTCAATGAAAAGGAATATGCAAATGATTTAGGTGTTAAAGAATTATGGGGTGAAAAAGGATATACAACTAATGAAAGAACTGGAATTCGACCAACTATGGAGCTTAATGGAATTTGGGGAGGATATACTGGGGAAGGTGCAAAAACTGTACTTCCATCAAAAGCTTTTGCTAAAATTTCCGCAAGGCTTGTTCCTAATCAAATTTCTCAAAAAATAACAGATTTATTGATTAATCATCTACAATCCATTACACCGCCTTATGTCACACTAAAAGCATCTTTGCATCACGGAGGGGAGCCTTACATGACGCCTATAGATAGTAAAGCATATAAAGCGGCTTCAAAGGCAATGGAAGCAACTTTTGGAAAGACTCCTATACCTGTAAGGGGAGGGGGAAGTATCCCTATTTGTGCTTTATTTGAAAAAGAGCTTGGAATAAAAATTGTTTTCATGGGATTTGGCTTGGATAGCGATAATTTACACAGCCCAAATGAAAAGTATGATATTGCCAATTACTATAAAGGCATAGAAACAATACCGTATTTCCATAAATATTTTTCAGAAATGCAATAATTGATTCATTTACCATAGGGAAATTAACATTACTATAAACAGGGGAATCAACAATAAAGCTACAAATAACAACACAGACCATTTGTTTGCAAAATTGACGGTAAAACCAAGTGCGGGATTACTTTTTGGCGGTAATAGTCTTTTGTCAGCTTTGTTATAGTAAAAAAATCCCCACTTCCAATTATTCGGATCTTTTGACCAATCAGCTAGAGTTTCTTTGGAGGGTTTGTTTTCCATGAGAGATGAAATAATGAGTTCGGGAATATATCTTTAAAAAGGCTTAGTATTTCTTTTTAAAGTTACCATAATTTTAATACTTTTGCAACCCATATCTAAAGATATGCCGGGGTAGCTCAGCTGGTTAGAGCACAGGATTCATAACCCTGAGGTCGGCAGTTCAAGTCTGCTCCCCGGTACTAAGGCCTAAATTGCTGATTATCAAGCGTTTAGGCTTTTTCTTTTATTGACCTGTTGTAGCATTTTTTTAAAGAAGCTAATAAAAAAGCTAACAAAATGCTATCAAATGAAAATTTTGCTACCTAATGGCTGTTCCTGCAGTCAATTAAAGGTGTTCCCATCTAATTGGAAAACAATAAAAGCAATCATTAGTAACAAATGGTACATAAGCTATCGCTTTTATGACCCACGTTGTGGATTGAATTCATAGGTAATTCGAAGAGTATTTGTGTTGTTATTTATGACAAATGTTAGCTTATAACAAGTCATGAAATCAATGTCTCAGTAGAAATTTTGGGGCATTTTGTATTCAATTAATTATATTTGGACTGCAAATGATTAGTCTCAACGATATCAAAACTACTTTGTATCAACTCAAGCCAGAGTTGCAGGATAAATATCATGTAAAAACCTTGGGAATATTCGGCTCGGCTGCCCGAAATGAAATGAATTCTCAAAGCGACATTGATATTATAGTTGATTTTGATCAACCTGTAGGAATTGCTTTCATAGACCTTGCCAACTATTTGGAGTCGAAAATGAAACTTCCTGTGGATTTGGTATCTCAAAAAGGGATTAAACCTCAGTACTACGCCTCCATAGAGAAAGAAATTATCTATGTCTAAAAGAACACCAGAATTATTAATACAGGATATTTTGGATAGTTGCCATAAAATCATGGCATACACAGAAGATATGAATTACAATGATTTTGTCAAGGATTCTAAAACTATTGATGCAGTTATTAGGAACTTTGAAATAATTGGTGAAGCGGCAAACCGTTTGCCTGAATCCTATAAAGATATTCATCCCGAAATTGATTGGCATAGGATTCGTGGGTTCAGAAATAGAATTGTTCATGATTATATGGGAATAGATTTTGGTATAGTTTGGGCAATAAGAGATCAATATCTTAATGAGTTAATAATTGCCATCGAAAAATTATAGACATTCCTATTGCTTTATGCGTTTATTAAACGAAACAAGTCCATCACTACTTGTTAAGATAATTTTTCTTAAAGATTACAGTTTGAAAGCTCAGTCCCTGCCGAATATTTTTCGTTTAAGAGTTTAAGGCTAGAAAGTTTAATGTTGATTAAAAATCAAATGTCTCAGAAGGAATTTTGGGGCATTTTTTTAAACTGAATTTGATTTTTTGAAGTTGAACAGCTATTTTTCTAGAAGGTATTCGACAAGCTGATTTGGCTTTGAGTAATAAGATTCTTTACTTATTTTTTTTAGGGCAGGCATCAATAAATTTAAAGGAAATATTTTTATAAGTTTTTGATAAATCTGTTCAAGTATCTTACTTAATTCTTCTTTACTGATATTTTGTTTTTCATAAGAAGGCCATCTGCTTCTATTCAACAAAACTCTTAGCAGTTCAGATTTGTCGATTGTTGCCATAACATCAAAATATTGTAAAATAATATCGTATGGAGTATAAGCATTTATGTAAGAAATCATTTTTTGAATTTTGTTTTCTCTAAAGGCCAACTCAAAGAAAAATTTAATTGCTTTTTCATTATTTGTTTTAGTTACCAATCTCCCTTCTTGCAAAATCCTATTTCTCCATTTTTCTTTCAATGTTTCATCTTTTATATGTTTCATTACAAAAAAATAATCATTTATATTGTAATCAAGAGGAAGTATAGACATGAGGATCTCTGCCAATGAATAATCATCACCTAATGTTTTGTAAATTTCTTTCAGAAAAAAATAATATTGGACATCATATTTTGTATTGGTGTTGTAATTAATTTGTTCAAGGCAGTATTTTTTTGCAAGTTCAAATTCCTTGGAATTTATCAAAATGCTTATTAGATTGAGATTGTACTCATTTTCCCATCTCAATGGTTCAAATAGTTTGTAATGGTTATTGATGTCGTCATAAATACATAAGTTATTAAAAACAAATTTTGTTAATTCGGGGTTATTATTTTTAAATTGCTTTCTATATTCTTTTAACACGCTAATGAGTTGCGTTATGATTTTTTTTCTGCGGGTATCTTGATTTAACTTTTTCAGTAATTCTTCAATAAATAACATTTGAAGTGAATATACTTCTCCATCCATTCCAAAAACGTTGATGGTATAAAAACCAACTGCGTTTTCAAAAACATTTTCATCTTGTAAATTTGATAATGGATCTGCACATGATTTGAGTATTGATATGGCATAGGCACTGATTTTTTTGGTATTCAAAAAATGTTCGTGATCTGCCTTCAGACATCCAGAAATCAGTGCTGTTAGGTTTTTGAATTGGTCTATTTGGTCTGGTTTTGACAGATATTGATCAATAATGGGTTGGTGCATTTCCTTCCATAGGTCCACTACTTTTTTAATCAAGGTCAGGTCGGCTTTTCTTTTATTAGGGATTATTTTTTTGAATACTTGAGCGGTTGATTTCAATATTTCATCAGGTGTATATTGTTTTTGCTCTTTCGAGAAATGCTGAATAAAATATAATTCAAAATCTACGTTTTTTTCAATCACATTTCTTACCCAAACCTTTAAATCTTCGAAACTAATTTCTTCCAATAAATTGAGTACTTGATTTTGTTTTTTTGTTTTACCGGTCTTCTTAATCTCTGTTTTTAGTTTGCTGATATGAATGATTAAAGCTGTTTTATGCAAGCAAAAAATTTCAGTATTTTTGCAATCACATGTTGATTCAATAATATTGCCATCAGTATTCATTTTAATAGATACATCATAACTTTCATTTTTCTCATCTACATAGGATACAAAATAATTTATCTCCATTTCATCACACTCTCTGACTTCGCACTTGCCAGCGGCTTTTAAAAGCAACGCAGGAATTATTTTTTTGAAATTACTTATTGTTAATTCCATAATTTTAAATTTTCATTTTTATACACCCAGCGATGCCAAAGAAATCACATTGATTCCATCTTTTCGGGTGTAGCTAATTCCAGTACCTGTAATAATGTTGAGAGATTTAGGTGGTTTTATTTTTTTAGTATCTAAAATAGAGACAAATTTGTTGAGGGTTGCTGCTGCTTCATCAATTTGCCCAGTGCCAAGTTTAATTTCGAATGCACACCATTCGCCATTGTATTTTTGAACGATGGCGTCTATTTCCAAACCACTCGAATCGCGATAATGATACACGTTGGCGTCATTGGCTTGACCATACACACGGAGTTCATGAGTGACAAGTGATTCAAACAAGAATCCTGTAAATTTCAAATCATTTAATAGTGAATTTTCGTCAGCCCCCAATGCAGCAACAGCCAAAGAAACATCCGTAAAATGACGTTTTGGAGATTTGCGCAAAGCGTAAGAAGAACGAATATGAGTGTTCCAGGCGGGTTGGTCTTCAATAATCATCAAACGGTTAAGCGCATCAAGATAATCGTAAACCGTTGGGCGGGTGATGCCTACATTTTCCTGTTCACGAATGTCACCTTCCAAAGCGGAAATATCAACCAAAGTTGAAGTATTTCTGGCAAGAGAACGTAGTAAACATCTGACTTTTTCAGGATCCCGTTTTACGTTAGAAACTCTGCTCATGTCCACTTCGGCTAGCAATTCCACATAAGCACGATTAAGGTCTGCGGCTTGAATTGCATTTTTATTTAAGAGAGTGGGGAAGCCGCCGATAACGATTTTGTTGATAATGAATTCTAGTTCTGTAGGGTTATCGTAAATATCAATTTTTTCTCCTTCAAATAGTTTTGCCAAACTTACTTTTCCGGTTGAAAAACCTAGTTCTTGCCAAGACATAGTGCGCATTTCCACAATGGTAAATCTTCCTGCTCCCGAGTGCATTTTTACAGACTCTTCCGGATTCGCAGAACCGGTAAGTATGAATTGAGTATTTTTTTGGCGGTCGTCAATTTCGTGACGAATGTAATCCCAAAGTTTAGGTTGGGCTTGCCATTCGTCTATGAGTCGAGGAGTATCTCCAAGTAATAATCTTTTTGGAGCAGTATTTATTAACGCTTCTACTTGTTCATCTCTGTCAACACTCAACACACTTTTAGCTAATTGCTTTGCTGACTCAGTTTTACCGCAGGCCTTGGCGCCTTTTATTAGCACTCCACCAGAAGCATTAAGTTTGCGTTGTAATTCCTTGTCTGAAATACGTTCTTTGTAAATCATGAATTTTTCGTTTAAATATAACTTTGTTTTACAAAAATAAGGCAATTCGCTTTACATAATTATATTTATTTGTTTTACAAAAATATAGTACTGGGCGAAAGGTTTTTTTTCATTATCTACAAAATCTAGAATATTAACAATTATCAAAACTTGCATTTTTTGCAAGTTTTGATAATTGTTAAAAATTAATATCCCTTAGAAAAACTTATCAAATCCTTCACCATTTGGTTAGATAATCGTCTTTTAAAAAGTCCTCTTGTTGTCATAAATGACAACAGACAAAGCCGACCAAATGCACTGCCCCCAAAAAGTTAGACACTAAATGGGGGCATTTTTATGTTTAAAAGAAACAAGTACGATTATGCATTTCGGCTTCGCTGTGTAGAAGCGGCTTTAAGCGGGAAAGATTCTATTAAGGGTATTGCTAAGAAAAATGTATTTTGGGGATCATAATCCTCCACATTTTCATGCTGTTTACCAGGAATATACAGCAGAGTATGATATTCAAACGCTAACTGTAATTAGAGGCAGTCTGCCACTAAGAGCACATGCAATGGTATTGGAGTGGGCTTCATTGCATAGAGAGGAATTATTAGAAGATTGGTTACTTGCAACTGAAATGAAGGAAATAAAAAAAATCGCACCACTTACTTAAAAGTAATAAGATGAATAAAGTCATTGCATTTAAAATTTTAGAAGGTTACCAGATTTGGCTACAATTCATAGACGGAGAGTCAAAAATTATTGACTTTGAAACATTAATCGGGAAAGGCATAAGCGCTCAATTATTGGATAAGAATTATTTCAATCAAGTGTCAATTGATAATGGAGGTGGTTTAGAGTGGCCTAACGGAATGGATTTTTGTCCAAATTTTTTAAAGGATTATACTTCAGATTTGGTCGTTCAATCTTGATAAATTCCAAAAAATCTATCATCATTTGGTTAGATAATTTTCCTTCAAAGAGTACTAAAGAGGATTTTTCAAGAAAATTTTGAGAATCCTCTTTTTTTATGCCTTCACAACTGCTTCATAATCTCAATAAAGGGAAAAGTTCATCACAACTTGGTATGTTAATCGTTCTTCAAATTTTCATGTTATTCCACCGTTTAAATGGTGGGATAACAGAACTAAATCAAATTTCTCTAATTATTTTTTATGGCTTTATCATTGTTTAACTAAAACCTCCCTCAAATAAAAATCCCGGCTGAATAAATCAACCGGGATAAATATTCAAAACAACTGATTAAAGTATTACTCAGCTTTTGGCTCTTCAGTTGATCCTTCTAAAGAAGTATCTCCGCCGTCCATTTTAGCTTTTAGTCCTGCTAAAACACCTAAATCACCTAAAGTAGCTTTTTCTACTTTAGACTGAATATTCTTAACAGCTTTTTTTGTTTGCTCAGCATCTGCTTTCTTTTCTTTTATTTCAGCTTGTTTTTCTTCTTCTTTCTCTTGCTCCCAAAGACGTGTATGGCTTAGAATGATGCGTTTGTCGTTGCGATCAAATTCAATAACCATGAATTGCGCTACTTCATCAGCGGCAATCATTCTTTCGTCTTCTTTCATCAAGTGACGGGCAGGTGCATATCCTTCAAGTCCATAAGGCAATTGAATCACAGCGCCCTTCTCATCTCTTTTAATAACAGTTCCTTCATGAATAGAACCTAAAACAAATACGCTTTCCAAAGAATTCCATGGATCTTCTTCGATTTGTTTGTGACCCAATTGAAGTTTGCGACCTTCTTTATCGATACTCATGATGATCACTTCAATTTCTTTTCCAACTTTCGTGTACTCGTTAGGGTTATTGAAACGCTTCAACCAGCTAAGATCACTTATGTGAATCATTCCACCAATACCAGTAGACAATTCAACAAATACTCCATAAGGGGTAATGTTCTTTACAGTACCCATGTGGCGACTGCTTTCAGGGAAACGCTCTTCAATATTATTCCAAGGATCTTCAGTCATCTGCTTAATAGAAAGACTCATTTTACGAGTTTCTTTATCAAGCGTAACCACTTTAGCTTCATGCTCATCACCTAATTT
>CAMCAY010000064.1 GCA_945872815.1 Chitinophaga pinensis | reverse complement strand
TTATCATTATTTTTGTTCTACAAAGCACGAGTTCTTTATCACTTTTTTAGCCTCCTTTTTTAGGCCCCGATCCTGAGATTTTTGAAATCGTTTTTTAGGGGGTCAATTTGAAACGGAACGAGGGGGTCAGTTTAGCCGGATTTTACAATCAAACGTATCACATATATAATGGCCCATTTTATTGCTCAAAAATTAGGTAGCTCCTTTGGTATGTTAATTTGATGAGTGTAATTTCTCAACGCTGTTTCAGGATTGTTCCCCATCAGGAATGCTGTCATAACAGGAGTAATACCTTGGTCTATACATCTACTTGCAAAAGTGTGTCTGCATGAGTATAAAACTCTTTCTTCAATGTTCAGATTTCTTAAAACAGCTTTAAATACTCTGTTCTGAAAGTTGTGGTCATCAATACTCTTACCTGTAGGAGATACAAAAACTAAATCATCAGGTTGTTTATTCTGTATAAGAGGAGTTAAGATTTCATATAGATCAGGAGTTAATGGAAGTTGTCTAATTTTTCCATTTTTAGTTTCTTTTCTTATCCTATGAATAGAGCAAGAACTTTTTAAACTACGTGCCATTACTTCTTTGATAGTGATAGTCTTATCCATTTGGTTAATACTTCCTACCCTCAAACCAATTGCTTCAGCATTACGTACACCAGTTTTAAACATGAAGTATAAAAATCCATAATAGTGGGAATGCTTGTATCTGCTGGCATTAGGACAGAATAAATCATTCTTTACAGCATGCAGTATTTTGGATATTTCTATCTCTGTAAAAGGTTCCCTTTTTGCCAGTTTTACATGCTTTACTTTTTTACGTTGTACTAACTGAAAAGGATTTTGCTTCCAATAGCTTTTAGTAATAAGCCAATCTGCATTGCTTTTTAAGATAGTAAGCCTTCTATTATATGTAATATTACAGAATGTTTCTTTGTTCAATTTACCAAGTATGTTATCCTGTGTTACCTTCCCCCATTTTCTAATCATATTTCTGCAGGAGTTATAATTGGTATGTATCTCACAATCCATTTGCTTATAGCTGATAGTCCATTCTTCAAACAGTTCTACAAATGATTTAGGGATAGCTTTAGCAGCTGCAACAGTTTTTCCAGAATATTTAATAAGTGTACTATCAAAGTTGTCTGTAATAATATCCTGCTCTATCTGTAAGGCAGTCTTTTTTGCTTGTATGAGGTTTAATTGATTCCATGGTAAGAGGCTTAGTGAATACCTTTTACCATTGTATCTCCATCTCAATCTTATTCTACCATCAGCATTTGTTATACCAACAGCATCTTTTAAACTTTTCTGGCCCAAACCTGGCCCAATTTGTCTCATAACTGGTCAATTTTGACTGTTTTAACCAGCTTGAGAAGATGTAATTTTTGAGTGGATTAAATGAAAAAACCCCACTATTAGTGAGGTTTAGAAAGCATCTGTTTTTGTGGAGAATACCGGAGTCGAACCGGTGACCTCTTGCATGCCATGCAAGCGCTCTAGCCAACTGAGCTAATTCCCCAATAGATATCAAAGATAATACTTGCAAGCGATTTTTTACCAATTTAACGAGTCAATAATTAGAATTTTCTTTATTTCTTAATTACTTTTAACCTGTTTTATAAATCTACCCTCAATGAAAATAAAATCTGTATTCATGAAATTTATTTTCATTATAATTTTTGCAATTATTTCCAATTACTCATTTGCACAAACCAATTCATAAACCTTAAACCTTAAACCTTAAACCCTTGAACCCTTGAACCCTTGAACCTTGAACCCTTGAACCCTTGAATTTTTTAACCTTTCTTCTTACATATCATTATCAATAATAAACCTCATCAATGCAATCGGTGATTTTAATTTCAATTTTTGCATGATGTTTTTTCTGTGTGTTTCAGTAGTATAGATGCTAAGGTTAAGGTCATCACTTATTTGCTGATTGGTTTTTCCGCTTTTAATCAATTGAATGATTTCCCATTCCCGTTTTGTTAGTTTGTAAGTCTGAGAAAAGTAGGCATATTTATTGTCCACAGCATAGTCTTTTGGCAACATAGAAGTAATAGTTCTGTTGTTGTTCATCACTTCATGAATAGTTTGCTGAAGTTCGGCAATCCCTACATTTTTTAACAGAAAGGCATCTGCTCCGTGATAAATACATTTGTTGATTGTTTCAACATCTGAAAAAGTGGAGAGCATGATAATTTTTACAAAGGATTGATTTCTCTTTATGAAAGTCAATGCTTCAATGCCATCCATGCCGGGCATTTTGATGTCCAGCAATACCAAATGGGGTTTTACGTCATCTATTTTTTCAATCAATTCTTTACCATTGGGTACATATATGATATTGTACCCTTTATTTATCGACAACATGGCTATCAATCCTTCTGCAAAAAGTTTGTGATCATCAGCAATGATGATGGAAATTTTTGTTCGATCTTTATTCATCTGTTAATGGAATATTTATAATGATAGTGGTGTTGCCGGGTTTACTGTCTATATGAACTTTCCCATTTAATTTCTTTACCCTTTTTTTGATGTTGTTGATTCCCATCCCTTGTGTGCTTTCAAATGAAATACCCTTTCCATTATCTTCAATCAATACATCCAATTCATTTTCTTTGAAGAAAAATTGAATGCCCGCTTCTGAAGCATTGGCATGTTTTAAAATGTTGTGTATAAATTCCATCAGAATTTTGTACAAGTCAATTTCAAGTTCTTTCTTAAAATTAATTGGTTCCCCAATTTGTATGAACTGAAATTGTGTTTTTTGTTCCTTGTTGAGTTGTTTTATGTAAACAGATATGATATCGGAAATGGCATTGTTGTGCAAATGAATAGGAGCAAGATTGTGGGCTATGTTTCTTGTATTGGTTGATAATTGATCAATCAAACCAGAGATTTCTTCTTTTTGTGCATTGCTGATATTTTCGGAATTGATTTTCAATTTCAATGCGGCCAGTTGTCCTCCAAACAAATCATGCAAATCTTCCGCTATCCTTTGTTGCTCTTCTTGTTGGGTTTGAAATACCTGCTTTAAACTATTTATTTTCTGCTGATTCAATTCCTGAAACAGGGTTTCATTTTCTTTTTTTATCAATGTGTACCTGTACAACATTCCTATGGAAATCAGCATAATCTCAAATACAAAACACCATTGCAGTTGATTGGGGGTATCAGAGGAATAATTAATGATGCCCATTTCCCTGAAAGAAGCCAGGATGCCTGAATACAATAGCATTACCACCGCGATAAAATAAAATATTGCAGGTTTGAATCGTTGGATCATTTTTTCGATTGTTCCGCTTAATACAATCAAAAGACCCAAACTTTGTTGTATCATGAAAGAATAGAAGTGAATCTTTTTTAAAATAAAGTAGGGGTAGAAACAATAAATAATCAACGTTGCCGGAATAGACAAACCTATGAACCACATGATAAGTCTTGTAACATAAAATAACTTGCTGTTATTGGGTTTTTGGTTGCAAAAAAGTTGCATTACATACATCATCAGCACTATTGTTATGGAGCTGGAAATGAATCTGGAAATGTTTGCGTAGAATGGATGGTTCGGAAATAAAAATTCAAAGTCAAAACCCTCATAGCTCATCAGGATATTGATTACAGATAAAATATAAAAACTGTACCAAAGCTGTAATTTTTGCCTGTAAAATAAAAACAATGAAAGGGTGACTGTAAAACTCAATGCCAGAAAACCCAGGAATATTCCCATGAATAAAAGGGTTTTTTCTTCTTTCTTTTTTATTCTTGATTCGTTATACAAGTGAATGCTTGTATTCAGATTTTCATTTTGCTTATCACAGTACATATAGTACTCACTTTGTTCATTGGCATTAAGAGAAATGGGGAACACAAAGTTTGTCGATCTAAAGGGCCTTTTGTTAAAGGGTAAATAGTCTCCTGTTTTTCCTAAAAAATTCAGTTGATTATTTGAATTGGCATATAACTCCAGATTGTTGATTCCTTTATTGGAGTGGAGAATATAAAATTTTATGGGCTTGTTTAAATTGTTTTTTATTCTGAATCTTAACCAATAAACATTATTGCTTATTTTTAAATTTAGGTTATTTTTACGTTCATTTTTTTTCCAAAAAAATTCCTTTAATGAAAGGACGCTGTCAATGTTTATTTTTTGGTTGTTTTCATAATAACAAACATTGCTGCTGATATTTATATCCCCAGTTTTAAAAATATTGTCAGTTTGAATGACTGTTTGTGAAAATGATTTCGATTGTGCAATTGTAAGTAATAATATGATTATCGCTTTTCTCAAAATAACAGGTATCAATTTATAATGATAAATGTAAGTTGCTTTATTCATAATCCCGAAAAAATACAAACTAGTTGGTATTTTGTAAGAAGGAGGTTCTGTCTAAATTTGTTTGCTTTTGAATGACTTATTTTACAATAATTATTCTGATATTATTAATCCCTAATGAATGCTATTAATCAAGAGATGTGTAATGCATCTCTTTTTTGTTTTTCTCCTCAATATAAAAACTGCTTTATCTCCATTTATTGTTTAAATTTAATGCATTAAAGTACTATTAATTCAATAATGTATGATCAAATCTGAGATAAGATTTTTAGATGGTCCTCAAAGTCGTTTAAAAGAATTTAAGTTCACGCTAAATGTGCTTTATGAATTCATTAAGGGGTTTAGAAAGTTGCATTTTGTTGGGCCTTGCGTAACAGTGTTTGGTTCCGCAAGATTTGATGAACATCATATTTATTATAAAAAAGCACGTGAACTTTCTGCTGCCATTGCCAAGTTGGGTTTTACCATTATGACAGGTGGTGGTCCGGGAATAATGGAAGCTGCAAATAGAGGTGCAAAAGATGTGGGCGGCAGGAGTGTGGGTTGTAATATCGTTTTGCCCTTTGAGCAAAAAGAAAATCCATATCTGGATAAGTCGGTAAATATTAAATACTTTTTTGTAAGAAAGAGTTTGCTAATTAAATATTCCTATGCTTTTATAGTAATGCCTGGGGGATTTGGTACCATGGATGAATATTTTGAAGCACTTACCTTGATTCAAACCAGAATGCTAAGCGAGTTCCCCATCATAATATTTGATACAGTATATCATAAAGAATTAATTGAACATATTGAGTTGATGAAGGAAAAAGGTACCATTTCACCGGAAGATCTCAAACTTTGTTTGTTTACCAATTCGGTGGAAGATGCAATTCAACATCTTCAAACAAATGCTATTCAGAAGTTTGGGCTAAAGCCTGAAAAGCAAAGAAAGAAATTTTGGTGGTTGTTGGAAAGAGATAATTGATCTTCAATAGATTTTTATTCTTTCATTGAATTAAATAAAGAATCCGCAAATGGTTAAAATTATTTTAGGAAAGGTCATTCCTTTATAAATAATTAATTTTTTAAAATAAACTATTTAATTTGCTGCTTAAATGTCCATACAATGAAAATTCTGAATCAAATAGCTGAATATCTTTTTTTAAAGAAAAAAGACAAGGATAAACCTATTACTCAATGGATGAAATACATGCATGGAATCAACAGATTGTCGATTTTGTTGTTTCTGGGTGCAATGATTTACATTGTTGTAAGGTTATTGCTTCGATAGAGAAGTCCTTACAAAAGAAAATATGATCGATGCGGCATTTTTGGATGCCGAGCCTCCCTTTGAAAGTAGGTTTTTTAATTTGTAATAATCTTCCTGAATCTTATTTTTTCTTTCTTGATTATTCATCAAAAGGTCCAATTCTTTGGATATGTTCTCTACTGTCAATTCATCCTGAATCAATTCCTTCACCACTTCTTTTTCCATAATTAAATTGACCAATCCGATAAACTTTATTTTTATTAATCGTTTGGCAATTTGATAAGAGATATTGCTTCCTTTATAGCAAACGATTTCGGGCACACCAAACAGTGCTGTTTCCAATGTGGCTGTTCCGCTGGTTACCAATGCTGCAGATGCACAGGAAAGCAATTCATAGGTTTGATTGTTTACAGATGATACATTGTTATACTTGTTCAATAATTCCTCATAGAAAGATTCATACAATCCGGGTGCTTTGGCAACAACAAATTGATATTGGGGAAAACGAACAGATACATCAAGCATGATAGGAAGCTTTTGAAGTATTTCTTGTTTTCTGCTACCCGGAAGCAGAGCAATGATAGGTTGATTGGCAGATGATTTGATTGATTGATTGGATGTATTTTTGAAATTCTCAATTACTTCTACCAGTGGATGACCGACATAATCTGCTTTGAAATTCCATTTTTGATAGTATGCTTCTTCAAACGGAAGAATTACCAGCATTTTATCCGTGTATTTTTTAATCTTGTGTATTCGGCTTTCCTTCCAAGCCCATATTTGGGGAGAAATATAATAAATGACTTTATATCCTCTTTCTTTGGCCCATTTCGCCATGCGAAGATTAAATCCCGGATAGTCAATCAGTATCAATACATCCGGTTTAAATTGATCAATATCCTGCTTACAAAATGAAAAATTCTTAAGAATGGCAGACAGATTTTTTACTACTTCAATAAAACCCATAAATGCGAGATCTCGGTAATGTTTTACAACTACGCCTCCTTCTTTTTTCATTAAATCTCCTCCCCAGCAACGAATCGTTGCATTGCTATCGAGTAAATTGAGTTCTTTTAAAAGGTTGCTTCCATGTAAATCACCGCTTGCTTCGCCTGCTATGATGTAGTACTTCATTTTATTTTTAATTGATCTTTTTTCCTTTGTTATTCCTATTTTGTAGGAATTGGTTGCAATTGGTCAACCAGTAACAAAGGGTTTTATGTGTCACAAATTAAGTTAATTATCATTATTTACATTGTATGTTGATATTATTCCTTTGTGAATATTTTGTCAGATTTAATTTACTCAATTTTATTATCTTGTAGCAGTTTACATTGCAATCGTTTTTGTTTGGTATAGGCTGCATTATTAATTTTCTATGATCCTTAGAAGTACATTCTTTTATTTTGCTGTCTTTCTTTGTCTTTTTATTGTATTATCCTGTAATCAATCCGGCCGATCCAAAAAACATTCAGAAAAATTCAAGCAGGCATTAGAGAGAAATCAACAACTTTCAACTACCATTCAATCTGTTTTGTCCAATATTTCAGCATCAGATTCCATTTTCTATAATTTCCAAGATGCAGAAATGGTGAAAGAGATTTATCGTCTCAATGAATATCTGCCTGTTTGGAGTGATACGGGCAAATGGAAACCTTGTGCAATGGAGTTCCTTTCATACCTTGATACCTCTGTATATGATGGTTTGTTAAAAGAAGATTATCATTACGACAAAGTTTTAAAACTAAAAAATCATCTCGATACGATTCATGCCAATTTGAATGATGTAAGTATTTTGGCAAAGGCTGATTTATTGTTTACAGAAGCTTTTATTAGTGTTTGTGAAGATTTAAAGCAAGGTAGATTGCATCACGATAGTTTATTACAAAAAAACAATGTTGTTCAATACCTCGATTTTTTTGATGCACAAATAACTGCTGTGGAAGACGGCAAAAAAATATCGGAAATATTTTTTTCATTGCAGCCATCAATTAATGGTTACAGAAAACTTAAAAGTACTTTAAGGAAATTTATCTCAAAGATGGATACTACTCATTTCATTTTACTAAATGATCGTTACAAGAATGGAGATTTGCAAGATTCCATTTTCTTTCATGATCAATTGAAATACAGATTGGCACAAATTCATTTTCTAAATATAGACTCTCTGCAAACAATTGATTCTATTGCTCTTTCAATTGCTATCAAAAAATACCAAACAGCCCAACAAATCAATGCAGACGGCAAAATATCATCTAGTCTTATTAAAAGACTGAATATTACCGACGATATCAAACTGAAGAGGATTTTGGTAACATTGGACAGGTACAAAAACTTACCTGATTCTATGGAAAGTATTTGTATTCAGGCAAACTTACCTTCTTATACACTCCAATTTTGGAATGATGATACCATTGCGCTGACATCTAAAATAATTTGTGGAAAGCCTCTGACTCCAACACCGATACTCAATAGTAAAATCAGTGAAATGATTGTTTTTCCTACATGGACTGTTCCAACGAGTATCATTAAAAAGGAGATGTTGCCTCAATTGAAAAAAAACGCCGGTTATCTTGCTAAAAAAGGGTTGGCTCTTTATAATAATAAAGGAAAAAAAATCGATCCCGCTTCTATTGACTGGAATAAGTATTCAAAAGGAATTCCTTATAAAATTCGTCAAAGCAGTGGGGAGGATAATGCCTTAGGAGTCATTAAGTTCAATTTTAAAAATTCGTTTGATGTTTATCTTCATGATACCAACCAAAGATATCTTTTTCAAAAAAATAAAAGAGCCCTTAGTCATGGTTGCGTGAGGGTTGAAAAATGGAAGCAATTGGCTACACTGATAGCAAAAAATGACAGCATGAAAAATATTTTGGCTAAACCTGTAAAATATAATGCAGACTCCATTGACACCTGGGTTGGAAGAAAACAAAAACATACAATAAATATATTGCATCCTGTTCCAGTATTTATTACATATTTGACCTGTGAGGAAAGGGGAGGAGAAATTTTATTTCATGAAGATATTTATGATGATGACTTAAAAATGATTAAATTGTATTTCTCAAAGAATTAAATAAATGGGAATACTGAACAATTTATCAATAAGAATGAACTTGCTTGCAGCATTTTCTTTTTTTGTTATCTCTGCCGGGTTTTCACAAAATAAAAGGACATTTTCTAATCATTCATCTTCAAAGATTACCGAACGAATTGGTACTGCAAGTTATTATTCTAATAAATTCATTGGCAGAAAAACCGCTTCAGGTGAAATATTCTCTCAAAAAAAAATGACGGCAGCTTGTAATATATTTCCTTTAGGCACTAAAGTAAGGGTTATCAATTTGAAAAATCGTAAGTCTGTTATTGTGAAGATAAACGACAGACTTCATTTCAAAAATAAAAGGTTGATAGATCTAACAACTGCTGCAGCTGAAAAACTGAATTTTAAAAAGCTGGGTCTTGCTAAAGTAAGAATTGAAAAGATTAGGAAATAGAATTATTTATACTCATACTCAATTTTGCCTAAATATTTCTGAGTAGCATTGAAGAATCGTTCTTTAATACGTATGTTGTTCTCATAATCGTATTTCCAAATCAAGCTATTGGCATCTCCGGTTGTAATCATTTTATCCAACTGCCCATTTTCGTTGTATTCAAATATATAGTCAGCCCTCATTTTGTCGGAATATTTGTCGGAATGAACTATATCCGTTAGTTTGTTTTGATCATTGTAATAGTAATAATATTTAATTCCCGATTTGGTGTTTTTTTCAAATGCGGTATTTCCCTTCTCATCATTGGAGAAAAGTATAACAGCAGTGTCTGCGCTATTTTTTACTAAAAACATTTTTACTGGTCTATTTAATTCATCATAAAAATAAAGATGGTCTTCTGAATTTTCAACTACAAAATCATCATCATTTGATTTTGAAATATTAAATGTTCGAATGAGTTTATTTTGGTCATTGTAATAGAAGAAGTTAGTGTTTACGAGTGTTTCAGAACTGTCGTACGTTTTTTCTATCAGTCCATCTGCATTGAAAAAGGTTTCCATTATTGATTTTCCTGATTCGGTAGACTTTGTTATTAAAGTTGATTTACGGTAATTTTTTGATATTTTTTTTTCGCAGAAAAAATTTTCAGATAGTTGGCCATCTGCTTCAAAGCTTTTTATTTTAATGAAATGAATATTGGCTTTTTTATAATCTTTTATTTCTTCAGCGGCAATACTGTTGTTTAAAATGTCTTTGTAATAATATTGGGCATGAGCAAATTCGTAGGAAAATAAAATAATGATAAAAAGGCAGATTTTGAATGGCATGTTAATTTGTTTTTCCAAAAATAAGTTTATTTTGACGGGTAGATATTGAATTGCCAGTTTAATTTTTGGTTTTATTAATTGTTGAGAAATACACAATCAAAGCTCATTTTTTCATAAGTTCGTGCCTATAAATGAAATATATGAATGAATTACAGCAGGAATTTTTGAGGCTTGTTAACATTATGGATGAGTTAAGAGAAAAATGTCCTTGGGATAAAAAACAGACCATTGAATCGCTTAGGCATCTTACCATTGAAGAAACATACGAATTGGCTGACGCAATTTCTGAAAACGACTGGAAAGGTATTAAGGAAGAACTGGGTGATTTGATGTTACATATTGTTTTTTATTCAAAAATTGGATCTGAAAATAATCAATTTACATTGGAAGAGGTCATCAATGGTGTTTGTGAGAAGCTAATAACGCGACATCCACATATATATGGTGATGTTAAGGTGGAAAATGAAGATGATGTTAAACAGAATTGGGAAAAGATAAAATTGAAAGAAGGCAAGAAGTCAGTATTGGGCGGCGTACCAAAAACGTTGCCCTCCATGGTGAAGGCAATCCGACTGCAGGAAAAATCGCAACAAGTAGGTTTTGAATGGGAGAATACCAATCAAGTATGGAAAAAAGTAGAGGAGGAGTTGCATGAATTAAAAGAAGCTGTTGATTCAGGTAATCAGCAGGAGATAGCGTCTGAAATGGGAGATGTATTTTTTTCGTTGGTGAATTTGGCTCGATTCTTAAAAGTGGATGCCGAAAATGCCTTGGAACTTACCAATAAAAAATTTATTTACAGATTTACAAAAATGGAAGAAGAAGCTGCAAAAGAAAATCGATTTTTACATGACATGAATCTGGATGAGATGGATCAATTGTGGAATAAAATAAAAAACCAGGGGACTATCTTATGAAGTGTGTAAGTTATTAATTGTTGGGGTTTAAACCCCAACAATTTTTTTAACTTTAAACCAAACACACGTTATGAAAAAGGAAGACCTACTATCAGACGAATTTTTAAAGCAGTTCAAGACAGGCGATGAGCTGC
>CAMCAY010000063.1 GCA_945872815.1 Chitinophaga pinensis | reverse complement strand
AATTTTTCAGTAATCAATCTGCGGTAGGTAGCATCCACTTGTTTTTCATCTTTCATCATCCTATCAATATAACTATCTAGCCAGCTCATATCTTCTCCCATTCCCATTTGACCAAAATAACCCATTACTTCTTTTCTCATGTGCGATTTAAGATCTTCTTCACTGACTTCCAGCTTATTATCCATGATTATTTTATCGCTGATTAGTGTCCACTTAAGCTGATTTGCGAAAACAGGATATTCTTTTTCAGCTTCCTCAGCTGTCTTGGGCTTTTCACCACCGGTTTGCAACCATCTTTTTAAAAATGATTCAGGGAAATCCATCTTGGTATTATCAAGTAAATGATGATACAATTGATCGTGTAATTGATTACGGCTTTGCGATGTCCAGTATTTCTCTATTTCCTCTTTTAATGTTGAACGCAATTCAGTTTCAGTAGTGATTCCTTTTCCTGGATAAATTTCATTGAAGAAATCTTCGTTTAATTCTCTTTTTTCAATTAACCCCAATTTGGCAACATCCATTTTAAAGTATTTGCCTGCTGCATCTTTATCATTTTTATCCAAACCCAAATCGTGCATCATCATTTCCAATTTGTCTCCTTCGAAGGTTTTATTTAGCTGGAAGACAATGGAATCACCTGCTTTTTTACCCTTTAACTCTTTTTGCATTTTAGGAGTCATGTATTTTAATAACACTGAATTCTCTTTATTAATTCCGTTTTCTACAATATTTCCGCTTTTGTCTGTTTCAGTAAATACAACATTTAGTACATTCTCCTCATTGTCTATTTGTTCAGGTTCAGTCATTTTACCGCCCTTGATTTGCATTTTGCTTATTTCTTCAGACACCATCTCATCCGTAACATCCACTTTATGATATACCATGTTTTCTTTGGAAAAATTGGAAAGCTCAAAAGAAGGCTTGAGCCCAATTTCAAAACCGAAATCATAATCAGCAGGATTATTTAAATCCAGGTTATTTAGGTCTTTTTCCAAAGGAAGTGGCTGAGCAAAAATATCTGGCTTTTCTTCATTTAAATATTCGTATAATTTTTTCTCAACAGCTCTCAACACTTCGTCATTGAATACAGAAGGACCGTACATTTTTTTTATCATGCCTACTGGCACCATACCTTTTCTGAAACCTGGAATGTTAGCAGTTTTACTGTATTCTTTCAACTTTTTTTCAAAAGTTGGATAGTATTCATCTTTAGTAACTGAAACGGTAAGCTTGTCAGTCAATAATCCAATGTTTTCTCTAGAAACTGTTGCCATTTTTAAATATTGAAACGTGGTTAAATAAAATAAGTTGATAAGTTTTGAAGATTCATGTATGCAAGAAAGTTGCTAACATTTCAACCTCTCAAATTATCAACTTAAGAATGTGCGGATGATAGGGGTCGAACCTACATGCCTCGCGGCGCCAGATCCTAAGTCTGGTGCGTCTGCCAATTTCGCCACATCCGCAGTTTGGTAAATTTCCATTATAGAAACTCACAAACGGGTTGCAAAGTTAAGGGTTTTCTTTAAAAAACACTATAAATTCTATAACTAAATTTTTTCTTCAAAACCTTTGATTCATAACGTATTGTCTCCCACTTTTAATCAGATTAAATTAACCCTTTTACTTGTTTTTTTGGATTAAATTCGTTGTGAAATATGGAAATCAAAGAAAACATATTAACATATTCCTTATCCGAAACGGAAGAAAAGCAAGAGATTCTAAGGCAATACAGGGGTTTATTGAAAGTGTTGAAGCAAAAAATGAAACCCGGGGATAAAATGCTTATTCGTTCGGCTTTTGAAATCGCAGCTGAAGCCCATAAAACAATGCGCAGAAAAAGCGGTGAGCCCTATATTTTTCATCCAATTGCTGTTGCAAAAATATGTGTCGAAGAAATTGGGTTGGGTATCAGAAGTTGCATCTGTGCTTTATTGCACGACACCGTAGAAGATACAGATGTTACCATCGAAGATGTTCAAAGAGAGTTTGGAGATGAGATTGCTAAAATTGTGGATGGGCTAACGAAAATTGCTACTGTAATGGATACCAATTCCAGTCAGCAGGCAGAAAATTTCAAAAAGATATTGTTGACACTAACGGATGATCCCAGGGTGATTTTGATAAAGCTAGCCGACAGACTGCACAATATGCGAACACTTGACAGTTTGAAAAGAGAGAAACAACTAAAGATTTCTTCTGAAACTGTTTATGTATATGCCCCACTGGCTCATAGAATGGGATTGTACAATATTAAAACTGAAATGGAAGACTTGTCCATGAAATACATGGAGTCTGAAACATACAAGTCTATTGCAAAAAAGCTGCAGGATACAAAAAGGGAACGTACTCGTTATATCAATGATTTCATTAAGCCGCTAAAAGATAAATTACAAAAGACAGATTTGGATTTTGAAATCTACGGGCGACCAAAAAGCATTCATTCCATATCAAACAAAATTAAAAAGAAAGGGGTTGCTTTCGAGGAAGTGTATGATTTGTTTGCTATTCGAATCATTGTAAATTCTTTACCGGAAAAAGAAAAAGAGGATTGCTGGAAAGTTTACAGCATTATTACGGATGAATACAATCCCTCACCAGAACGATTAAGGGATTGGCTAAGTAATCCGAAAAGCAATGGTTATGAGGCTTTGCATACAACTGTGATGGGCCCTCAAGGAAAATGGGTTGAAGTGCAGATTCGTACCAAGCGAATGAATGAAATTGCGGAAAAAGGGTTGGCTGCTCATTGGAAATACAAAGAAGGCAAAGACGATGAAAGCAGATTTGATACTTGGTTTAATCAAATTAGAGAAGCTCTTGGAAATCAAGAAACCAACTCACTCGATTTTTTGCAGGATTTCAAAACTTCTTTTCTTGCCGAAGAGATTTACGTATATACTCCCAAAGGCGATGTGAAAATGCTTCCGGTTGGTGCAACGGCATTGGACTTTGCTTTCAGTGTTCATACCGCCGTAGGAATTAGGTGTATTGGCGCCAAAGTGAATCACAAGTTGGTACCCATCAGTTACAAGCTTAGAAGCGGAGATCAAATTGAAATTATTACCAGCGCCAAACAAAAGCCTAATATTGAGTGGCTTAATTTTGTTGTCACTTCAAAGGCAAGAGGCAGAATAAAAGATTCTTTGAAAGAAGAAAAGAGAGTGGTGGCCGAATTTGGAAAAGAGATTTTATTGAGAAAACTCAACGCCATCAATGCGGTGATGAATCAATCCAATTTGGAAGAATTGACCACATTCTATAAAGCAAACAGTACACTGGATTTATTATACGATATATCTATAAAGAAAAACGAATTAAAAGAACTAAAGGAATTTACGGTTCATGGAGATAAGCTAATTGCACCGAAACCTATTAAAGTTGCAGATGGGAAAATTGAATTACAGGATTTTAAGCCGTTGTCTAAAAAGGACACAGAACTGGTGATATTTGGCGAAAGCAGTGATAAAATCATGTATACATTGGCAAACTGTTGCAAGCCAATTCCGGGGGATGATGTTTTTGGATTTATTACAACAGGCGAAGGATTGAAAATCCATCGTACCAATTGCCCCAATGCCGCCAGATTACTGGCAAATCATGGCCATAGAGTTGTGAAAACAAAATGGGCTAAAAACAAAGAAATTTCATTCCTTACAGGTTTGCGAATCATCGGCTTGGATGATGTAGGCGTTATTCATAAAATTACCAACTTGATCAGTGGCGAATTGAAAGTCAATATTTCGGCAATGACAATCGAAGCCAAAGAAGGAATATTTGAGGGAAACGTTAAAGTATTTGTTCAGGATAAAGAACAATTGGAAGATCTGGTAAATCATCTTCTTGCGTTGCCTGGCATTGAAAAAGTTGTCAGGTATGATACTGAATAAGATTTTACTAATTTCTCATCCTATTTATCTTTACAAACTTATTACCCAATCATTCATACATTTGTGTTGATGTACACTCTCAAAAAATCTCTGGGTCAGCACTTTTTAAAAGATGACAATATTATTCAAAAAATTTTGTCGGAATTACAAAAAAATTCTTTTCAAAATTTATTGGAAGTAGGTCCCGGAGCCGGTGCATTAACAAAGCATCTGATCCAAATTCCTGACATAGATTTTAAAGCGGTGGAATTGGATGAAGAAAAAGTGAAGTATCTGCATAGTAAGTACGAAGTATTAAAAGATAAAATCATCTCTCGTGATTTTTTGCAATTAGAAATGCCATTTACACAACCGTTTACCGTCATTGGTAATTTCCCTTACAACATCTCCACTCAAATTTTATTTAAAATTCTTGAATGGAAAGAGTATGTTCCTGATGTGATTGGTATGTTTCAGAAAGAAGTAGCCGAAAGAGCTGCATCTGGTCCTGGTTCAAAAGTGTATGGAGTATTAAGTGCCCTTGTACAAGCTTATTATGATGTGGAATATTTGTTTGATGTAGAGCCCGACTGTTTTAATCCTCCTCCAAAAGTCATGAGTGGGGTAATCAGGCTTACCAGAAAAACGGTTCCCTTGAATGTGAAATCTGAAAGAGCTTATTGGGTACTGGTAAAAACTGCATTTAACCAACGAAGAAAGACATTGAGAAATGCATTGAAAAGTCAATTTTCTCCCGAAGAACTTCAGGATGAATTATTCAATAAAAGAGCCGAGACCCTTAGTATACATGATTTTGCCGCGCTGACATTCAGAATGAAATCTTAGATAATTAGCAGTATTTACAGGGTATTATATGTAAATTTGCACCGAAAACTACAACGTTTTAGTAAGTTGTATATTTTACATATCTACTGATAACCATTGTAGAAAAATTCAAACGATAATGAGCTTTAAAACCAACCAAAAAGTGAGGATAGTAACCTCTGCTTCTTTATTTGATGGGCACGATGCATCCATTAACATCATGAGGAGAATATTACAAAGTAAAGGTGCTGAAATTATTCATTTAGGACATAACAGAAGTGTTGCAGAAATTGTAGAATGTGCCATTGAAGAAGATGTTCAAGGAATTGCAATTACTAGTTATCAGGGTGGGCATGTGGAATTTTTTAAGTACATGAAAGATTTACTTGATGAAAACGGATGCGGGCATATCAAAATATTTGGCGGCGGCGGAGGAACTATTTTACCTTCAGAAATTGATGAACTTCATCAATACGGCATTGCGAGAATTTATTCTCCGGACGATGGCAGAAAAATGGGATTAGAAGGCATGATTGAAGATGTTATTCAACAATGTGATTTTAAATTGGAAGAAGAGTTTGATTATAAAACACCCATGACTTTGGGTGAAGTGATAGACGTAAGAAAAGTCGCTAGAAAAATTACCAATGCAGAGAATGGTATTTTTTCGGGAATTGATAAAAATATTCTTTCCAACATAAAAACACCTGTATTGGGTATTACAGGTACAGGTGGTGCGGGTAAGTCTTCCGTTACAGATGAAATCGTGAGAAGATTTTTGCATTTCAATTCAGATAAAACAATCGCAGTCATTTCCGTTGATCCATCCAAGAAAAAAACGGGAGGTGCTTTATTGGGAGACCGCATCAGAATGAATGCAATTTCATCTCCACGCGCATACATGAGAAGTTTGGCTACACGTGAAAGCGATAAAGCACTCAGCAAATATGTTCAGGATGCCATTGATATTTGTAAAGAAGCAGGATATGATTTTATTATTTTGGAAAGTGCCGGAGTAGGACAAAGCGATGCGTCTATTTTGGAGTATTGCAATGTAAGTATGTATGTGATGACTCCTGAATACGGAGCACCATCACAATTAGAAAAAATAAACATGCTAGATTATGCAGACGTAGTTTGTGTAAATAAATTTGACAAAGCTGGAGCTTTGGATGCGTTGCATGATGTTCGAAAACAATACAAAAGAAATCATGGATTATGGGAAGCAAAAGACAGCGATTTGCCAATCATTGGAACCATTGCAGCTCAATTTAACGATGCTGGGGTAAATGAATTGTTTGCTCATTTGATGGAAAAGATATCAGCAAAAACAAGTGTATTGTTTTCTTCAGTCAATGATTTGGAGATCGAAAAAAAATCGTTTGTTCAGTCTTCCATTATTCCTCCTTCACGCGTCAGGTATTTATCTGAAATATCAGAAGCCATTAAAAACTACAATGATTACGTTGTAGAGCAGAGTAACCTTGCTACTCAATGGTATCAATTGGAAGGGGCCTTACATTTGATGGCAGATTTCTCAAATGAAAGAAGCAATTCACTGAACCAAATACTGGAGTCTATTGAAACGAAAATAGATGATGCAAATAAAAAGCTCATCAAAGAATGGTCGTCTATTCGTGAACGTTATGCCAAAGATTTTTATGAATTTCAAGTGAGAGATAAATTGATAAAACAACCGCTTGTCTTTCAAAGTCTTTCTGGCACTACATTATCAAAAGTATATCTTCCAAAATTCAAAGACTGGGGTGATATTTTAAAATGGCAACTGCAAGAAAATGTACCCGGGGAATTTCCTTACACAGCCGGTGTATTTCCATTAAAACGAGAAGGAGAAGATCCAACAAGAATGTTTGCAGGAGAGGGTGGACCTGAAAGAACCAATCGCCGATTCCATTATGTAAGCATAGGTCAGCCTGCGAAACGCTTGAGTACTGCGTTTGACAGTGTTACTTTGTATGGTGAAGATCCTGCAGTAAGGCCTGATATCTTCGGGAAAATCGGGAACAGCGGAGTAAGTATTGCAACAGTAGACGATGCTAAAAAATTATACAGCGGATTTGACTTGTGCGACCCCAAAACTTCGGTGAGCATGACAATCAATGGGCCTGCACCTGTATTGCTGGCTTTTTTTATGAATGCAGCCATTGATCAGCAATGTGAGAAATACATACTTGAAAACAATTTGAGGGATACTGTAAATGAACTAATAGAATCGAAATTTAATTTGGATCAGCTCCCGAAATATATTGGAACAGAAGGTTCATTGGTTGTACCTAAACAGGGAAAATTAGAAGGACTTCTGCCTGCAGGAAACGATGGTCTCGGATTGAGATTACTAGGTTTAAGTGGTGCCGAGGTATTACCAGAGGATGTTTATCAAAAAATAAAAGCCAAAGCATTGTCGACCGTTAGAGGTACAGTGCAAGCCGATATTTTAAAAGAAGACCAAGCACAAAATACTTGTATTTTTTCAACTGAATTTGCATTGAAACTCATGGGTGATGTTCAGGAATATTTTATTGAACATCAGGTGCAGAATTTTTATAGCATCAGTATCAGTGGTTATCACATTGCAGAAGCGGGTGCCAATCCAATTACTCAGTTGGCTTTTACATTAGCCAATGGTTTTACTTATGTAGAATATTATTTGAGCAGAGGAATGAAGATTGATGATTTCGCTCCTAACTTGTCATTCTTTTTCAGCAATGGCATGGATCCTGAGTATAGTGTAATAGGAAGAGTAGCAAGAAGAATCTGGGCAAAAGCGATGAAGAATAAATACAAAGCCAATGACAGAAGCCAAAAGTTGAAATACCATATACAAACTAGCGGAAGAAGTTTACATGCCCAAGAGATAGATTTCAATGACATCAGAACAACCCTTCAGGCATTGTATGCGATTTATGACAATTGTAATTCCCTTCATACCAATGCATACGATGAAGCAATTACTACACCAACGGAAGAAAGTGTGAGGAGGGCTATGGCAATACAGTTAATCATCAATAGAGAATTGGGAACTGCTAAAAATGAAAATCCCAATCAGGGATCGTTTCTAATTGAAGAGATGACAGATTTGGTAGAAGATGCTGTAATGAAAGAGTTTGACAGAATTACAGAAAGAGGAGGTGTATTGGGCGCGATGGAAAGAATGTATCAGCGAAATAAAATCCAGGAAGAGAGTCTGCATTATGAAACACTTAAACATACGGGAGAATATCCCATCATTGGTGTAAATACTTTTCTTAATAAAAAAGGTTCTCCCACCATATTGCCTACAGAGGTAATCAGATCAACCAATGTTGAAAAGGATGCTCAAATTCTCACATTGAATGCGTTTAAAGAACGAAACAAAAATAAGTCTGATGAGATGCTCAAAAGACTCCAACAAACAGCCATCAGCAATGGAAATTTATTTGAGGAGCTGATGGAAACCGTAAAGTATTGCAGTCTTGGACAAATTACCAATGCACTATATCTTGTAGGAGGTCAATACAGAAGAAATATGTAACAACTCTATAAAAGTAAAAAGCATTGAAAAATGCACGAAAATCATTCAAATCTTCACGGTTGTTAATCGGATTTCAAAAAGTAGAGAAACGGCAAATTTCATGTGTAACTTGTTGATGGTTTTCATCACATAGGAAATTGGATTTTAAAGCGGGGCTAGATTTATATCTTGGCCCTTTTTTTTAATAATTTAAAGCTTTACATAACCTCAAATCCTCTTCTTGTATAGTTTCCCCAAAACAGGCAGACCGGAAAATTCTTTGACTTCAATTTTCCCAACAAATAATGCAAATAATAATAAAAGCATTATTCCTGAAGAAATTGAAAACCATAATACGTCTTTAATTAAAAATGTAATGCCTATATGGATGAAGTATATCAATACAACCAAGGCGATATACGAAATCAGTTTTTTTACTGCGTAAGGCACGGGGTAAAATTTTTGCCCAAGTTTATAACTGCAAATCATCATAAAGAAATAACAGGAGAATGTAGCTATGGCTGCTCCATAATAGTGGAATTTTGGAATCA
Organism: Chitinophaga pinensis; assembly: GCA_945872815.1. Taxonomy (GTDB): domain Bacteria; phylum Bacteroidota; class Bacteroidia; order Chitinophagales; family Chitinophagaceae; genus Ferruginibacter; species Ferruginibacter pinensis_C. The sequence continues at coordinate 2,257 of CAMCAY010000063.1, read as the reverse complement.
GAACGATGTTCAACACGATTGTCAACAATGCACCGGCAATAGTAATCATCGCACCATAAGTGTTTTTATTCGTAAGCTTATACCAGATGCTAAGGTTATAATACACTCCAAGAAAAATGTTACCCAAAGCCAATATTGGAATTGCACCAAATCCCTCCACCCAATTTTTGTTGGCGAATGTCATAAAAAACCATTTAAAGACATCCAAAAAAAGTGCAATGAAAAGAAACATGAAACAGCATGCAATTACAAAAAACTTCATCACTCTGGCATAAGTATTTTTGGCATTTTCATCTTTACTTTTATTAAAGAAAAAGGGTTCCGCCGCCATTCTAAAAGCCTGTATCATTATCGTTGTCAGTAGTGCCAATCTAAATATATTGGCAAATATCCCGGCTTCGTGATTGGCTTGTTGTTCAGGAAGATGAACTACATGTCGATAAATCAATCGGCTTAACACATCATTAATCATTCCTCCCAAACCAACGATTATCAATGGAGCGCTGTATTTTATCACTTCTTTCCACAAAGAGAAACTGAAAGTAAATTTAATTTGACGGATCTCTTTATGTAAAATAACCAGGGTGATGATGTTCTCTATTATGTTTCCAACCAAATAGTATCCGATACCAAATGAAGGAAAATAAAAACGAGACAGAAAACTATCAGGATGATTTTTTAAAATAGTAGGAACGATTCCCAAAAAAAATACGACAACACCAATATTGGTAAAAATAGCCGCAACCCTTGCAAATGCGTACATTTTAGGTCTGTTCTCCTGACGCAGTTTTGCAAATGGCAAAGTATTTAAATTGTCAATAGCCAAAATGCCTATCATCCACAAAACATATTCCGGATGATTGTTGAGGTGCGCAATATTGGTAATGTCACCTTTTAAAAATATCAATAAGATGCTAAAGAAAAGGGTAGAAGCAAATAATGAAATGGATAGCGTACTATATAATTTGCTTCTGTCGTGGGTTTGAGAAAATCTGAAGTATGCAGTTTCTAATCCGTAGGCGTACAATGCATTTAAAAAAGGAATCATTGCATATACCTGAACAAGGTCAGCTGTTTCCTCGGGCAAATCTATAAAGAACGGCAAAGCCATGTTCATGATATATCCCAGAAATCGATAAGCGATGGTTGGAAGTCCATACCATAAAGTTTGTCCAGCAAGTTTCTTTATTTCGCTCAAAATGATAAAATTTGACTGTAAATTATATTGATAATGTAAAATAGCGCATATTTAATCAATTACAATCGAAAACAATTAGTTTTCATCTGCTGCAAATCGCTTGTTTTTTATGAAAGTGCTGTCTGTTAAAGTGGATAAAAAATAAATCAACTCTTTTTTTTCTTTTTCGGTCATTTTTATTTTTCTTTTTAATGCGGGGTCCAGATTAAATTGTGTGGTATCAATCTCATTTCTGTAAAAATCAATTACATGATACAATGAATACAAACGACCATCATGCATATATGGAAAGCTGAGTTCAATATTTCTTAAAGTAGGCACTTTGAATTTTAATGAATCTTCTTGTTTTCCACTGATGGAAGCCCTGCCTATATCATTAAATCGATTCAATTTTTGTCCGTTGTTTCTGAAACTGTTATCTGTAAAAAGAGGTTCTTTGTGGCAAGATTCACAATACAACTTAAATGTCTCGTAACCTCTTTTTTCAAATTCGGTAAAATTAGTTTCGCCTCTTTTTACCTTGTCGTATTTACTGTTTGAACTGATTAGGTTACCCGTAAACTGCGCAAGTGCCTTCAACATTCGTTGGCTTGAAATAATAGTATCACCAAATGCGGCTTTGAACATTCGTTGATAGGATGTGTCTTTTCTAAGTTTGATCAATACGCTATCCAGTTGTTCTCCCATTTCATTTTTAGCTGTTAAAGGGGCAAGTGGTTGTACTTCAATATGGTTGATAGCGCCATCCCAATGAAATTCTTTCATCCATGCAAGGTTCATCAATGCGGGAGCATTTCTTTTCGTGAATGAGTTGTTGATACCATGGCTGAAATCATGATCGTAGTTGGAAAAAGCAGCAAACTGTTGGTGACAGCTTGCACAACTTATTTCCCCATCTTTGCTGAGTCTTCCGTCGTAAAATAATTTTTTCCCTAATTGAAATCCCTCTTCCGTTAGTTTGTTTTTGGAAAAAGTATTTTTTGTCGGAGCAGGCCATCCCTTCGGTATTTCAAACTTCAAAGGAGTGGAAGTCAAATTGCTTTCAGTAAAAAAAACAAA
>CAMCAY010000062.1 GCA_945872815.1 Chitinophaga pinensis | reverse complement strand
CTTTACCTGAAGCTTCCGGTAATATAAGATGCGGTACCGGTACTGTTGTATTAACGGCAATTCCTCCAACAGGAGGTACTGTTTCATGGTACAATGTATCATCAGGAGGTACAGCACTTAGTACATTATCGAGATATACAACAGCTAGTTTGTCATCAACAACTACATACTATGTAGAGTCCAAATCAGCAGCTGCGTCCGGTTCGTGTACTTCATCCGGTCGTACTGAAGTGATTGCAATAGTTAATTCAAGTCCTTCTGCCCCGATAGCTATCAATGCATCAAGATGCGGATCAGGTTTTATACAGGTAGGAGCAACGCCATCAAATAATCAAACAATTGACTGGTATACAGCTTCCACAGGAACCACCCCTCCATTCAAATTAGCCGCATTGACCTTGGATACAAATGTTGTTACTTCAAACAGATTGTTTTATGCAGTTTCAAGAGATTTGACAACTGGTTGTGTTTCTTCAGCAAGAACAACGGTTACAGCAACCTACAATGCATTGCCTGCACCAGTTACAATAGTAGTTAATGGTGCAAGATGTGGAGAGGGGACATTGTCATTATCTGCGACAGCTCCTTCAGGAACAACCTTAAGTTGGTATGCTGATTCCCTTATATCTGGAAATATATTAGCTACCGGTGTAGCGTATACAACACCATCGTTGACATCAACCAATTTGTATTGGGTAGTTTCTAAGAGTGCTGCAGGATGTTACGCAACATCTTTAAAGAAAGTTTCCGCAACAATAAATGTAGTACCATCAATACCTGTTGCTTCTGGAAATGTAAGATGTGGAACTGGAACAGTTGTATTAACGGCCGTGCCACCAACAGGGGGTAATGTTTCTTGGTATAATGTATCTTCAGGAGGTACTGCACTCAGTGCATTATCGAGTTATACAACTGCTAGTTTATCATCAACAACAACTTACTATGTTGAGTCTAAAATGGCTGCTGCATCCGGTTCATGTATTTCAACAGGTCGAACTGAGGTTATTGCAATAGTGAATTCAACTCCTTCAGCTCCTGTTGCAATCAACGCATCTAGGTGTGGAATTGGTTTAATTCAGATTGGTGCAACCCCATCTTCTGGTAATCAAACGATAGATTGGTTCGCAGCTTCAACCGGAACTACTCCGGCATTTAAATTAGGATCATTAACATTGGATACTACCATTTCTGCAACGAAATTATTTTATGCAGCTACAAAGAATATTGCAACAGGTTGTCTGTCAACAGTTCGTACAACTGTAACTGCAACATATAATGCGATGCCTTCTGCTGTCAGCAGTGTTGTTAATGCATCCAGATGCGGAGAAGGTGCAGTTACTATGTCTGCAACACCTCAAACAGGCACAACAATAGAGTGGTATTCGGACTCATCTAGAACTGGATCATTATTGAATACCGGTAATTCCTACAGCATTTCTTCAATGGCTTCAACAAAATCTTTCTGGCTCATTTCTAAAAGCACAGTTGGTTGTTATTCTGCTGCAATGAAAAAAATTACCGCTACTATAAATCAGATTCCTGCTCCGCCAGTTGCAAATGGTAATGCCAGATGCAGTACAGGTACTGTACTTTTAACTGCAACAGCTCCAGTTGGAGGGACAATTGGATGGTATAATACAATTTCAGGTGGAACTGCTTTAAGCACTACAGCAAATTATACAACCCCATCTCTTATTTCAACGTCTACCTATTATGTTGAGGCAAAAAATAGTCTTAGCTTAGGAGGTTGTTCTTCAAGTTCAAGAACTGTTGCAGTAGCCATCATAAATGAAAAACCTGCTTCCCCCATTGCAATTAGTGATTCAAGATGCGGCGTGGGTCTTGTAAGTCCAAGAGCTATTCCTGCCTCAAATGAAACACAAACAATTGATTGGTATACAGCATCCACTGGAACTACTGCTCCATTTAAAACAAATTTATTGATATTGGATACTGTTATTTCCTCAACAAAAACTTTCTATGTTGCTTCTAGAAATATTGCAACAGGTTGTGTTTCTAATTTACGTTCAACCGTTATAGCTACAATCAGTACTTCTGCACCATCTTCAGCTCCGGCTTCAATTACTGCTAAGCTTGTAAGTGATGTTTGTGGTGCTAGAATTTATAGATTCTCTGCAACATCGGTTTCTGGAGCTACCTCCTATAATTGGAATATTGTTTCTAATGATGCATCCATTCAAGTAGACTCTGGAAGTAACGGTAATGTTGTTAGAGTCCTGTTCCCTTCCACACAGGCTTCCGCTGTTGAAGATTCTATAAAAGTTAATGCAGTCAATCCTTGTGGTTCGGGGCCTTCTAGATCTTTAAAACTTAATTTAGTTCAGTGTACACCACTTATCGGAAAACTGACAAATGAAAGTGATAAGTTGTCGGGTGAAATAAATGTTTCATTATATCCTAATCCAACAAACAGTTATTTCAACTTTAATATAAATGGTTCGGATAGAACATCTGTTTCAATCAGAATTTTTGATGCACAAGGTAGGTTCGTTAAATCAATGGAGGTTCAGCCAAATGAACAAACAAAATTTGGTTCTGAATTGAAAACCGGAGTTTATTTCATGGAATTAAAACAGGGAGTAAAGATTAAAACAACTAAAATGCTAAAATATTGATGGTTTTTATAGAATCAATTATTTGACAACAAAGGACCCGCTTGAATTTCAAGCGGGTCCTTTGTTATTAATACACAATGATGATTGTTGTCATTTTTAATTAACAGGATTGTAATTATTTTAATCCTCTTAATTTTTTATTTATGAAACTATCGCAACATTTTAATCTTATTGATCAAAAAAAAAGGACATCAACATTTATTATCTTAAGAGTAGCATTAGGGTTATCATTATTGGTAAAGGGCATACAATTTGTTCAGAATAATTCAATCATAAGAAATGTATTTTCTGATTCGCTGATTTTACAAAATTATTTGTGGGTACAAACATTCATTCCATGGCTAAACTTACTGGGTGGGGTATTTATTGTGATAGGCCTATTTACAAGATTTGCTGCCTTGGTTCAAATTCCTATCATCACAGGAGCAATTATTTTTGTGAATTCCAAACATGGAATTTATGAAGGGGAATCAAATGTGCTATTTTCTATTGTTTTACTGTTATTGTTGATTTTTTTTGTTATACAAGGATCAGGTAAACCATCGCTGGACATGGCTTTGAGAAAGAAGTTGGAAAATTAAAAATTCATAAAGCTAAAAATGCATCAGCATTTCAGTAATTTTTTTGAAATTATTAAGATTTTCATGTGCAACAGGATGGTCTATTTTTTCATGAGCCCAGGTAGTATGAAAGGGAACATGTGCTGCATGTCCTCCAATTGCTAATACAGGCAATACATCGGATTTCAGCGAGTTTCCAATCATCAGAAATTCGTTTGGATTGACATCTAAATGCTTAATAAGCTTATTGTATTCCGTTTCATTTTTTTCACTCATTACTTCAATATGATGAAAGTATTTTTCTAATCCGGATCTTTTAAGTTTGTTTTCCTGATCAAGTAAATCACCTTTAGTTGCTACAACCAGTTTGTATTTTTCATGCAATGCTTTTATAGCATCTTCAACTCCTTCAATTAGTTCAATTGGCTTCATTAGCATTTCCTTTCCAAATTCAATCGCTTTTTCAACTATATGAATATTGATTGAGTTGTTAGAAATTCTCAAAGCAGTTTCAATCATGCTTAGTGTATATCCTTTTACCCCATAACCATAGATCTCCAAGTTTTTAATTTCAGTTTTTAAAATTTCTTGAGATATTGAATGATGTGTTGCATATCCTTCCAATAAACTACAAAATTTATTTTCAATTTCCTGAAAGTAAGGCTCGTTGATCCAAAGCGTATCATCTGCATCAAATGCAATTACTTTTATTTTTGATTTATACATAGTCTGCAAAGGTAAATGGTATTGGGAGATTTGAATGTAAAGTATTGAATGACTGTAGTTATGAAATGCAATTTGGCAGTTATTATTATGTATCAAATATTGAATTATATTTGCACCATCATGAATGAATAGTTTATCTGCTTATTATTTAATTATTTAAAACTATAGAAAATGACAATTGAGCAATTAAAGGTTATGAGAGACCGTACAGTGGTTTTGAGGAGGTTTCTTTGACGTCTCAAATAGAGAAGCTAAAATAAATAACGACAAACAACTTTCACTTTCCCCGGGATTTTGGGATGACAATGCCCGAGCAACTGCAATACTTAAGGAAATAAAAATAAATGAGTACTGGACAAAAATGTTTTATGATGTTCAAACGCTTGTAGAAGATTTTGCTGTATTATTTGAATTTTGGAAAGAAGGAGAAGCATCAGAAGATGAAGTTAAACTAGCTTGTGAAAATGCCAATCAAGCAATTGAAGAAGCCGAATTTAAAAGTACCTTAAATGACCCTGCTGATTCATTGCCTGCTGTTTTGCAAATCAATAGCGGTGCAGGTGGTACTGAAAGTCAGGATTGGGCTGAGATGTTAGCTCGCATGTACCGTATGTACGGGGAAAAGCAAGGGTGGTCCGTTTCAGAATTAGATTGGCAATGGGGAGATGGAGCAGGAATAAAAACTTGTACATTTCAGTTTGACGGCCCATTTGCATTTGGTTTTTTAAAAGCTGAAAGTGGTGTTCATCGATTGGTAAGAATTTCTCCATTTGACAGCAATGCCAGAAGGCATACATCTTTTGCCAGCATTTATGTTTATCCATTGATAGACGATAGCATAGAAATTGAAGTAAATCCCGCAGATGTTGAATGGGCATTTTTCAGAAGTGGGGGTAGTGGAGGGCAAAATGTAAATAAGGTAGAAACTGCTGTTAGATTAACGCACAAACCTTCTGGAATAATCATTGAATGCCAACAGGCAAGAACGCAAGGAGAAAACAGGGAAAAGGCAATGTCGATGCTGAAGAGCAGACTTTATGAAGAAGAAATGCGCAAACGCCAGGAAGCGATTGATTCAAAAAATGCTACTAAAAAGAAAATTGAATGGGGATCTCAAATAAGATCTTATGTTTTTCATCCTTACAAAATGATCAAGGATCATCGAACAGATTATGAAGTAGGGAATGTTGGACCAGTGATGGACGGAGAAATAGACGGCTTTATTAAAGCTTATCTGATGAGTGAAAAAGAATCAGTCTCTTAATATAAAAAATCGAATTAAAATTATGGGAAGAGTTCAAATTTTATTGGTCTTATTTCTTAATAGATTTGTAATATTATCGTAGGTTTGTTTTACATTAATTAAAACTATTATCATCCAATAATTAAATCCTCACAATTATGCAATACGGAGACTTTTATTTCCCACTTCCTGTAAATGAGCCGGTTTTGAATTATGCTCCCGGCAGTGTTGAAAGGACTTCCCTAAAAAAAGCATTGAAAGAGTTGAAAAGTGAAAAGCTGGATGTGCCAATGTATATAGGCAATGAAGAAGTACGAACGGGCAATAAGATAGAAATGCGACCACCGCATGAACGCAAACATTTGCTTGGACACTTTCATATCGGAGATTCAAAGCATGTTACTAAAGCCATTAATGCCGCTTTGAAAGTAAAAGATAAATGGGCTAATATGAGTTGGGAAAATCGCGCCAATATATTTTTAAAGGCGGCAGATCTGTTATCTACAAAATATCGCCCTTATATTAACGGCGCTACCATGCTTGGACAAAGCAAAAATGTCATTCAGGCCGAATTGGATTCTGCTTGTGAATTGATTGATTTTCTCAGATTTAACGTTCATTTTTTAAGTGATATTTATCGTCAGCAACCCATTAGCGGCGCAGGTATGTTCAATCGCATGGAATATCGTCCATTAGAAGGATTTGTATTCGCGTTGACTCCTTTCAATTTTACGGCCATAGGCGGTAATCTCCCTACCAGTGCTGCTATGTGCGGGAATGTAGTGGTGTGGAAATGCGCCAATACGCAGGTGTACAGCGCTCAGTTGTTTATGCGGATATTGAAAGAAGCAGGATTGCCGGATGGTGTAATCAACCTTGTTTTTGTTGACGGTCCTACTGTTGGAGAAGTGGTATTCAATCACCCTGATTTTGCAGGCATTCACTTCACTGGAAGTACTGGGGTGTTCAATAAAATGTGGGAGACTATTGGCGCCAATATGAATAAATACAAATCTTATCCAAGAATAGTTGGAGAAACAGGAGGCAAAGATTTTCTTATTGCACATAAATCGGCTAATCCAGATGTAGTGGTAACTGCTCTTGCCCGTGGATCTTTTGAATACCAGGGGCAGAAATGTTCCGCCGCTTCTAGGGCATATATTCCTTCCAACATGGCCGCAGAAGTTAAAAAGAAACTGGTAGATATGGTTAAGACCATGAAAATGGGCACAGTAGAGAATTTTACAAACTTTATCAATGCAGTTATAGATGAAAAGAGTTTTGATAAATTAGAGGGATACATCAAAGGCGCAAGAAAGCGTGACAGCAAAGCAAAAATTTGGGTAGGGGGTACATGTGATAAAACAGACGGATTTTTCATTGAGCCCACCATTATTGAAACAACAGATCCTCACTATGTAACGATGACCGAAGAATTATTCGGACCTGTTCTAACGGTATATATATACGATGAAAATAAATTTGAAGAAACTTTGAAACTGGTTGACAATACTTCTGCCTATGCCTTAACAGGTGCGGTTATAGCACAAGACCGATTTGCAGTAGAACTTGCAACTTCTAAATTACGCAACAGCGCCGGAAATTTTTATATCAATGACAAGCCAACAGGTGCAGTAGTTGGTCAACAACCATTTGGTGGTGCAAGGGCAAGTGGTACCAACGATAAAGCCGGGTCTATTTTGAATTTATATCGTTGGCTCAGTGCAAGAACGATTAAGGAAACCTTTAATCCTCCTGTAGATTACAAATATCCATTCATGCAGGAAAAATAATCACATGCAAAGAATTTGTCTTTTTCCGGGAACTTTTGATCCTGTAACATTGGGACACATCGATATCATTGACAGGGCTTTACCATTATTCGATAAACTATATATCGGCATAGGCAGAAATGCCCAAAAGCAACCAATGTTTAGCGAAGAACAGCGCCTTTCTTGGATCAATGAAATATACGCAGGCAATGATAAAGTGGAGGCATTGGTGTACGATGGATTGACTGTTAACTGTTGCAAGGGTATTCAAGCTAATTTTATCCTAAGAGGTATTCGTTATGTGAATGACTTCGAATATGAGAAAGCAATAGCGGATATGAATAGAAGTATAGCCCAAAACATTGAAACTATCTTTCTTACTTGTTTACCTCAATACACATCGGTTGCATCTACCTTGGTTCGCGATGTATTGAAATATGGGGGAGATGTAACGCCTTTTTTACCTGATGCAGTAAGTAAAACATTGAAGGGTTAGGGGTTTGAATTTATTATTGTTCTGCATTATGAAGAAAGGAATCTATTAGTAATTTTATAGTAGCATAAGTGTTGGCAAGGGGAATGGAAAGATCTTTTTTACTAAACCATCTTATTTCTTCAATATCTTCTTCAATTTGAGGAGCGGTGATTACGTTGTTTTGGCAGTAAAAGTGAAACCAATGGCTGATTTTCAGCAATTCTTTTCCCCAACCCTCATAATAGTGGTAAGTTTCTGAAATTTTTTTGTTGAATTGTAAACCGGTAACACCCGTTTCTTCTTCTATTTCTCTTACAGCAGCAATTTGTGGACTTTCTCCTGGTTCTATTTTACCCTTTGGTAAATCCCATTTACCCCGTCTGAAAATAAACAACAATTCACCTTTTTCATTCTCCACAATACCTCCAGCAGCTTCAATTATATTAAATAGAGATAATGTAATATCCTTGGTTTTATCAAAGTCATTGGTTAAAACCACCGCACCTTTTTTTGTAAGATTTTTCAAGTCCTGTATTAGCTGCATGAGTGTTACTCTGTCAGGGTCTTCAAAAGTTGGAAATGTAAAATCCGAGATTGAGAGATCGCTTTTGCTATAGATATGCAATGGGGCATCACCAAAAAATAACACTAAGTGCATCAAATTGTTTTTGAAGATTTATAAACTGCTAAAATAAGGTATAAAGATGTCAGGTTTACAATAAATCAAATGATTGTTTCGAAGTGTATTCAACCGGGAAATTGGTGAAAAAATTACCTTTTCCAATCCTGATTTTTCCTTTTATTTTAATGGATACCTCTTTATTGATTAAAGTCGCTACACTGTTTTTCAGAATATTTTTCATCTCCAATTCGAATTTTAAGGGTATGGTAAAGCCAGATTTATTACCCAATAAAAGTTGAAATTTTTGACTTGAATGGCCTAATAGGTTATCATTTATGTAAATATCTAGTTCTGTTTTATCAAGAATAACACTCAGGTTATTTGGGTTGAAATAATGTAAATCGACAGAAAGAGATGACTTTTTGAAACCCAATTTTTCAATATTTAAATTATCGCAATATTTATATTCTGGCATTTTTAACGTTCTACAAGAGAGAAAATATGATGCACATACAATAGATAAAATTATATTTCTTGAGTATTTCATTTCCTGAATTTTAGATTTCCAATCTTCACAATTGTATTCAAAGATATAAATAATACAATAATTGATGTGTTAAATCGTCTAGTTATGCGTGATAAATAGTTTAGTATTTGTTATAAAATAGAAGGATTTTAATAGACTAAAATAATTAGAAGTAATAAAACTTCATAAAATATTGAAAATCAAATAAATAATAATGTAATCTATATAATAAATAAATATAAAAATGCACTGAAAATGTTTATTTTATTTCATTTTGTAACGAAGTGAAAAAATATAATTAAAAATAGAAAATAATTCGCAATTAATTGAATATCTATATTTTGTAAATAATATCTAAATTAAAAATAGATAAATACAAACAAATTAACTATAAATAAATATAATTGAAGCTGAAAATCATATAATGCACACTCGGTTATTATCTTTGGTAAATTATTTTTTAAAAAATGGTTTTTTATTAATTTGTTTCATACAAAAAAGCCACCGTAATTTCGGTGGCTAAAAAATAAAGAATTGATAAAAATTAAGACAATTTGTTATTCAAAAAACTTTGAATGGCATTGCAGGGTAAAAAAACAGGTTTTGATGTGATGGTAACTTGCAGTTCATTACCCATTACAACATATGAACCAGAAATAGTATTACTTAATACACTTACATTAAATTTTCCACCGGACAGGTCACCTTCAAAATTTCCGCCCTGGGATTCCACAGCCGATTTTGTTTTATTGAAAATCTCTTCTGCAGATCCCTTAAAGGAAACATTAAAATTACAATCTGACATATTTTATAATATTTATTTGGTGTGATTGAATTGGTAGATTAAATTAATTAGTCGTTGAATTAAAATCGTTGATCTCATGGTACAAAGTATCTCTTTCAATAGGCTGTCTATTTGCTTGCCTGATTAATGAAACCAATTCTTCAGTTGTCATGGTAGGATTTTGTTCCTCACTACCAGCCATAGAATATATTTTGGTAGAATCGTCAATTGTTCCGTCAATATCGTTCACACCAAAGGACAATGTCAATTGAGCATTTTGTCTTCCCAGCATCGGCCAGTATGCTTTTAAATGTGGAAAATTATCGAGGTAAATTCTTGCTATGGCATACATCTTCATATCTTCTATCAACGTAGATTCAGCCACACTGCTCATGTCATTATTTGCATTCCTGAATTTCAAAGGAATAAACGTGTTGAATCCATTTGTTTTATCCTGAAGATCGCGAAGCTTCCTCATATGATCTATTCTGTGTTCATATTGTTCTATGTGTCCGTATAACATCGTAGCGTTACTCTGAATTCCAATTTGGTGGGCTGTTTCATGTATTTTTAACCATCCCTCTCCATCTACTTTATCTCCTGCTATTTTTTCCCTGATTTCTGGATGAAATATTTCAGCACCACCTCCAGGTAAGGACTGTAAACCTGCTTCTTTTAATTCTTGTAAGCCTTCCTCTACCGATAATTTTGCTTTTTTAAACATGTAGTCTAACTCTACTGCTGTAAAAGCCTTGATGTGTAAATCTGGTCGATGTGCTTTAATTTTTTGTATCAATTCTTTGAAGTATTGCATCGTCATTTTAGGATGAACACCCCCCACAATATGAACTTCTGTTACCGGTTTTCCATCGTAACTTTTAACAATATCAAGCATTTGATCAATACTTAATTCCCATCCTTCTTCCTTGTGAGCGTATAATTTTGAATAAGAACAGAATTTACAACTGAAAACGCAAACATTGGTGGGCTCGATATGAAAGTTTCGGTTGAAATATGTTTTATTGCCATGCATTTTTTCTCTTACATGATTTGCCAATACACCTACAAACGGAAGATCTGCATCTTTGAATAACAAAAGACATTCTTCATCTGTAATTCGCTTATTATCTTTTATTTTTATTGCAATTGACTTTAAATCACTATTGCTTGTGCTATTTATTATTGTATCTAGATGTTGTTCTTTCATATTTTGCAAAATTACACTGATTGATTCTTAATAAATCAAATCAATTCCCAAATATCTTTTTAGTTTTTTTCAATAAACGAAAAATGAATTATTATTTAATTATTAATTAAAAGTTATGTAAAAGTGTTTTTTTAATTTTTAAAAAAAACATAGGCAATAAATTGGAAAAATTATTTAAATTACTTTTCCAAAACCAATTATGCTATGAACATAAAATTCAAATTGACCATTTTAAGTTTTTTTCAGTTTTTTATTTGGGGTTCCTGGCTAATTTCAACAGGAGGCTATTTATTTTCTTTAAAATTTACAGGTATTGAAATTGGAAGTGTTTATTCAACACTTGGAATCGCTTCTTTGTTTATGCCTGCTTTATTGGGTATAGTAGCAGACAGATGGGTGAATGCCGAAAAAGTTTTAGGAGTTAGTCATCTTTTTGGTGGCTTATGTTTGCTTTGGGCATCAACTGTTAAAGATCCTTCTGTAATGTTTTGGGTCATGTTATTCAACTCGATGGCTTACATGCCAACGATATCCATGAATAATACAGTTTCTTATAAGATTTTGGAAAATTCAGGTTACGATATTGTAAAAGTATTTCCCCCAATAAGGGTTTGGGGTACTATAGGATTTATTGTTGCTATGTGGTTTGTAGATTTAACAGGTTTTGCAACCAGTAATATTCAATTTTACATTGCAGCGGCGGCGGCTATTGGAATGGGAATTTATTGTTTTTCTTTACCTGCTTGTCCACCTGCAGGTGTTCAAGAAAAAAAATCACTTTTGTCGACATTTGGTCTTGATGCTTTTATATTGTTTAAACGCAGAAAGATGGCCATCTTTTTCCTATTCTCTATGTTGTTGGGTGCTGCATTACAAATTACCAACACTTTTGGCGGAAGTTTTCTAGGGGATTTCAAAGAAAATTACCCAGAATCTTTTGTTGTGAAACACCCATTAATGATGCTTTCTCTTTCTCAAATTTCTGAGACACTTTTCATTTTGACAATTCCCTATTTTCTTAAGAAATATGGTATTAAAATGGTAATGATCTTTAGTATGGTTGCCTGGGTGCTTCGTTTTGCATTTTTTGCATTGGGTGATCCCGATCCCAATGGTGGACTTGCTTTTCTTATCATGTCTATGATTGTGTATGGAATGGCATTTGACTTTTTTAATATTTCTGGCTCTTTATTTGTAGAAAATGAAACGTCAACTAGTATC
>CAMCAY010000061.1 GCA_945872815.1 Chitinophaga pinensis | reverse complement strand
CTTCTTCATTTTTTGTTTTTTTTAATTGTGTAACCATTGGGCAATTTTGGTTCAAGCTTGCCCTTAACGGTTTGCGTGTAGGCGATGTTGCCTTGTGTTGCGCCTGCGGCAAGGCAATTTTGCTTACACGCTGTTAGCGGCTTTTTAATTTACAGGGCATTCTGGCTTCTTCTTCCATCCAATTATTTACACGTCCTGAATTTATATAGCATTTCAAATAATTATAATGGAAGGAAATTAATCCCATCCTTTTATATTGCTCCCAATGAACCATTTCATGTTTTATTAAGGAACATGGTTCATTAGAATTTTCGTTCTGATATTTTGATTCAATAAAAATACCAAAAGGAGGAATAGTACTTGCCATTTGTTTGCCAGGTATATCAAATGGTAAATAATACACAAAAGGGTGTTTTATTAAGTTCAATATTAAAATAAAAGCTGTGAATACAGTTGGAATCGCATATCTCTTTTTCTTTAAAAATTGAAAGTAATTCATATTTCAAATTGATTTAATTGCCGCTAACGTCCCGTGGCTTCCCGAAGTGTGGGACTTGATAAGCCTTAACTTGCGGTTAATCACTAAATTTTGCAAGTACAAAACCAACATTCAGAAAGCACCAAAGCCCACATTTTGGGAAACCGCTGTTATATGATGCCCTTTTTTTTCATTCCAATTAGCGGTTGCCATTATTCTGTTTGCGGAAGCTATATTTCTAAATGCGTAAGTGATATTTCTTTCTGCGGATTGAATAATTCTAAATGCGGTTGAAATAATACTAAACGCAAAGAAGATAAAACTTATTGCGGTAGCAATAAGTTTGTTTGCGGAGCAAACAATTCTTTCTGCGTTTAGTATATTTCTTTTTGCGGTTTGCATATTCTTAAAAGTGGGTTGTACTTTTCTGTTTTTGGTTATGTTATTTTTTCGCTTTCTTAAATTCTATTCCTTTTACTTGTGCAAATTCGGGACTTGATGCTCCGTAAAGTGATTTGATGTATTTCTTTACATCGGTTGCTATTTCTACTAATCCTGTACTGTCTGCATATAATGTAGTGTTTCTTGCAATTCTTGAATTGCTGATATTTGTATATGCAGTTGCAACTCCATTATTTTTGGCGGTTAGGTCGGCTTGCAATGTTGTAAGCGTTGCAGTTGTTAAAGCGGTTTCGTTTGGTGCGTAACTTGGCTCTGATTGTAAAACAGAAGTTAGACCTGACAAATGTTGTATTTGTTGGTCATACGATTGCTGACTTGTTGAAATTGTTGCTGGTGCTGGTGTGTTTGGGTCGATAGGCGTTGTAGTTGTCGATGCTCTTTTTCCTTGCAACTTGCGGTTAAAACCTTTTGCATCTTTTACCATTTGTGCTGTTGCATCGGTGGTTTCTAATGCGTTTACTAATCGAGTTGATAATGCTTTTAAACCGCTGAAAGCGTTTACTCTTTCGTTTACTTTATTATTGTAAGCTGTGTTTTTAGTTACAACATCGGCTAAACTTGTTTGCGATGCTGTGGCTAATGCGTTAAGTTGTGGCAACTTTAATGCGTTTTTTGTTGGGTTGTAGGTTGCTCCGTAACCTGTTACGAATGAAATTAAATCTTGAAGATTTGCAACATTTTTTGCGTGTCCTGTTTCTGATGTAGAAGCCATATTTTTAGTTTTTTAGTTGATTAATATTTATCAAAAATAATTAAAATTTTACTTTTTTGTAAACTTTATATTAACATTTGCAAGTTGATTTTCCTTTTGCCTTTTCAAAACACTCTTTGCCTTCTTGAAAAGAAAAATAAATTAAGCATAATGCACCTAAACTATCTGTATAGGCAAATCCTGTATAATAATAAACCGCACTCGATATTAATAAAACTATGCTCATATAAATGCAAATAATGGTACATTTTGCATCTGCAATAATTGGTTCTGAATTAAGTTTTTTTCCGATTGTTAATTGATTATAAGATACATAAGCCATAACAATAATTGATATGATTGATATTATTACGCCAAAAATTGTGTTTTCAGGAAGATGTTTTTTATAGATGTTTATGAAAATTCCGATTAACAAACTAACACTTAAAAGATAAAATCCCCAACCTGTTATTTTTAGTGCTTTTACTTCAAATGTAGATTTGTCGCTATTTGGATTTTGTTGTATTCGTTTTATCATAAAAACTACTCCAAGATTTGAAGCTACTTCGATAAAACTATCTACTCCAAACCCGAAAAGTGTTAAACTTTCGTTTTCATATCCTAAAAACATTGATATTATTCCCTCGATAATGTTATAAATAACAACAAATTGAGCTATTAATAATGCTTTACTATATAATTTATTTGTTTCCATTTTTTAATTATTTAGAATTTTAGTTTTATGCCTCCGTTTATTGTTGCTCCTTCTGTGTGTGTCCAAATGTCGTCAAAAGTTGGGTTGTTGTGTGAACCGTTTACAACTGGTTTGTAATTGCTTTGGCGTGTGTCTGTAAAATTTTCAAAATTTATGAAGAATGAATAATTTTCCCACAATGTTTTTTCTGCCATAAACCCAAATTCCCAAAATGTTGGCGTTTGTGTTCCGTTGTAAAGAAACTGTTTGTCGGTAAAAAAACCTTCTAAACCGAGTTTAAAATTGTCTTCTTTTTCAAAAATTAACGCCATATTTAATTTGTTTTTAGGTAACAATGGCAAAAACTGATTAGAGGTTAGATATTTTGCTTTGGCGTTTGTAAATGTGTAACCCACGAAAAACTTTAAATCTTCTTTGAAAATAAATTTTATGTTAGTTTCAAAACCGTTGCTTATAACTGGTTTATCTGCATTGATAAAGAATGTATTTACTCCGCTATTTTGCAAAATTAATGGTTTGTTGATTTGTGTTGCAAAAAACATTTGGTTGATGCTGAAAACAAAATCGTCTGAAAGATTTGTTTTGAAATTTACATCGGTTGTGCCACCAATACTTTTTTCGGCTTCTACATTATTTAACGATAAAACATTTTGATATTGATTGGTTTCGGTTTGTTCGGTAAAAATGGTTGGAATTTTATAACCTAATCCGCCACCAATTCGAGAACTCCATTTATTGTTAAATTTGAATAATGCCGAAAATTTTGGCAAAAAGAACGTTTGATTTTTTGAGAAATTCAAATTAGAATAATTTACATTATCAATTCGTAATCCGTTTTCGAGTTTAATGTTATCTGAAATATCCCAAGTTTGTTGAATGTATGCGCCAATTGTGTTGGTTTTGGCATCAAAAGTTGAAATATTTCTTTGTTTAAAATCATCATATTGAAAATTTAAACCTGTAATGATTGTATTCTTTTTTGTGATGAAAAGATACGATGCATCTGTGAATATATTTGTGTTGAAACCTGAAAATTCATAGTATGGAATATTGATTTTTCTATCGAAAAAACTCCAACTTTGTTTGAGTTTAAAACTATTTGTTTCTGCAAATTTCTTATCAAATTCAAAAGTAGTGGTATTTCTAATGGTTTCATTTTGCTCAAAATATTTATGAAAACTATCTGCATTTCCTGCAATAACATTCATATCTCCACCTTTCATAATACCTTTTGTGAAACTATTGCCCAACATAAAAGTAGTGGTTGCGTTTGGATAATAGAAAATGCGTGGATTGATTGTAAAATTGTTTGATTTTGGAATTTCAGAAAAATCATCATTGTCAACATCATACGATTTTTGAAGGTTTAACAATCCTAAAACGGCATAGCCAAATTTTCCTTTTCGTTGGGAAGCATAACCACCAATATTAGATTGACCAATATTTGATTGGTTGATTATAAAATTATATTCTCCTTTTTCTTTTGGAGTTTTGGAAATGAAATTTACAACTCCTGCAATTGCTCCGCCACCAAATAGAGTAGATGCAGGACCTTTTATAACTTCGACTTGTTTTAAGTCCAACGGTGGAATTTCGAGAATGCTTAAACCGCTGGCAAAGTTTCCAAAATTAGGATAACCGTCTTTGAGAAGTTGGGTGTAACGACCGTCTAAACCTTGCACTCGAATACTTGCATTTCCACTTGTAGCCGATGTTTGTTGTACTTGTAAACCTGTACTTTCGTGAAGTACCATTGAAACGTTGGCGGGTTTCATATTTCCTTTTTCGTCTAATTCTTCGGCATCAATTGTTTCAATTCGGGTTGGCGTGTTGCGAATTGTTCGGCTTGTTCTTGTAGATTGTATGCGAACTTCTTCAAGTTCTTCTGGTTCTTTTTCTTTCTTTATGGTGTCGTTTTTGACTTGTGCCATTGTGCAAACGCTAAAAAGCAGTAGCAATGGCAATATGAATTTTGTCATTTTGATAGATATTAGTTAAATAAAATAAAGGAACACTTTCGGTGCGAAGCACTGAAAGTGTTTTTGTGCGAAGCACATTTTTTATTAACTAATTTTGGGCGGTTGCCAAATTTTGTCGGCAATTTTTTTGGTGTAGATAGAAGTGTAAAAACTTAAAAGTTTTTCTTCTTGAAACAATATCACTTTCTTTTTTAGAGTATAAGAAATGTTATTGATAAAAAATACGGAAGCTGGACAATGTGAACAATTACAAAAAGGAGTGCAATGTTCAGGTTCTTGGGTTTTGTTTTTTTGATTTTCGGCTTTGCAAACTTCTGAATTTATGTTTTTTTCGCAATCGTCATTTTCACTACACGGATAAACCGTAAGTGATAATAAGAATATTGAAAATATGAACCAAAAGTTTTTCATTTAGCAAATATAATGAATTTAATAATTAAAACTTGCTCCAAAACCTATTCCCATATCGCTATCATAATGTGTAGTTACTCCAAAGTTTCGTTTAATTATATAACGCAATCCTGCCATATATTCTTTGTCGGTATTCCACATTAAACTCATTCGTAGGCGTTTGGAAACTGGAATGTCTTTGCGTTCAAATTGTAATCTAAAATTTCCATCGGTAAAAATTTCGACTTGTGCTTTTATTAGCATTGGCATTGTGTATTCTAATCCTGCACTAAAAACAGAACGAACATCTTTGGTGCTTTCTTGCCCGAAAAGGTTTTTTTCTGTTTCGCCATCTTCCATTTTTCTGTATCGCCAATCGAAACCTATAAATGGCATTATCCATTGCATTTTTCCAATATATCGCCCAATGTGTGTTTCGGTTTCGTAGCCGTGATGGTCGTTGTAACCCAAACGCCATTCTGTGCCAATGCTCCAACGTGTGCTTTGATACATTGCTTCTCCATCGTTTCCGTTGGTTGCAAAATCATTTTCTGCCATAAAATGAAATTTTCTATCGTCGGCAAAAAGTTTGCGTTGTGCGAGTTTTGGATTTGGTATTTCGGGATTTGGTGCTTGATTTTCGTATGTAAAAACTCTGCCCATTCCACTCATCATATGGTAGAGAATATGACAATGGAAAAACCAATCGCCCTCGACATTGGCATTAAATTCTAAAACATCGGTTTCCATTGGCATAATATCAATGATGTTTTTGAGTGGTGCGTAGTCGCCTTGTCCGTTTATTATTCTAAAATCGTGTCCGTGCAAGTGCATTGGGTGTCGCATCATCGAACCGTTGTAGATTGTTATGCGTACATTTTCGCCTTTTTTGATTAAAATTTTGTCGGTTTCGGAAACTACTTTGTTGTCTAAACTCCAAACGTAGCGGTTCATATTTCCTGTGAGTTCAAATTTCAATTCTTTTATAGGTGCATCTTTTGGGAGTGTTGTTTTGGTTGGCGATTTTAACATTGCGTAATTTAGGGTTACAATATCCGAAAGTTTATTGCTGTTATAATCGTCTTCGGTCATTTTCATACCGTCCATTTTGTCGCTTTTGGGTTTTGCTTCGCCTGTAATTTCTGGATACATTACTACGTTCATATCCATTTGATTGTATGACATACTCATTCCCATATCGTCTAAATCTCCGTTCATTTTCATCATATCGTTCATCATTTTCATACCTTCAAAATATTTTAATTTTGGTAGGGTAGAAGTAAGTTGTTTGATGCCATCGCCTAAATATAAGGAAGCGGATTTTGTACGGTCTTCGGAAGTTACTAAAAATTCGTAAGCGGTTTTGTCGGCTGGAATGGTTACAATTATATCGTAGGTTTCTGAAACTGCCACGATTAATCTATCGACCTCCACAGGTTCAACATCATTACCATCGTTGGCAACAACGGTAATTTTTCCGCCTGCATAATTGAGCCAAAAGTAAGTTGATGCTCCACCGTTTGAAATTCTTAAACGCACTTTATCACCACCTTTGAATTGTGAAAGTTGGCTTTCGTTTTTTCCGTTGATTAGAAACTTGTTGTAATAGACATCGCTCACGTCCATTGCGTTCATTCGTTTCCATTCGTTTGTTACTTTGGTTTTGAAATGACCTTGTTGGATTGCTTCGGAATAACTTTGTGTTGTTCCTTTTTGAATAGCGAACCAATCGGTTGCGTTGTGTAACATTCGGTGAACATTATCAGGATTTGCATCTGTCCATTCGCTTAAAACAATTGGAATGCTGGGCAAATCGTCAATTCCTTTTCTAAAAGTTGGGTCGGTTGGTTTTTTGATCATTACAAAATTTCCGTACATTCCGATTTGTTCTTGCAGTCCCGAATGACTGTGATACCAATGTGTGCCGTGTTGTATAATCGGGAAAGAATATTTGTGTGTCGTGTTTGGTTTTATTGGCATTTGTGTCAAATTGGGAACGCCATCTTCTTTGTTTGGCAAAAATAATCCGTGCCAATGCAATGATGTTTCCTCTTTTAGTTCGTTATGCACATAAATTTCTGCGATGTCGCCTTCGGTAAATGTTAGTGTTGGCATTGGGATTTGTCCGTTTACCGCAATGGCGTGTTTTGGTTTGTCGCCAAAAGTTACGATGGTATCACGCACATATAAATCGTAGCGAACGATTTTTTGGGCTGTTGCACTTAATACAATAAATAATAGTACAATTGATAATTTGATTTTCATAATTTGAATTATATAATTTTTAGCAACATCCTGTTCCAACTTGAATTGGTGGACATTTTACACTCCCATAACTGCAATATACGCAACAATCTCCTTCTAATGGGCGCAATCTTGTTTTGCAATTTTCACACTCGTAGAAAAATTCACACGCATTTGTCGGCATCATTTCGGCTTTTTTGTGTCCACATTTCGGACAAGTAATTGTTGATTTTAATTCAACTGTTTTTCCGTCATAAATTCCACAAGTTTTGCAGTTTCCGTGTTGTTTATTTTGGTAATAGTTTACGATTGTTGCAATAAAAAGCCCAAACATTCCTGCGTAAATTAAGTAAGTTGAATTTTCTGATTTACTCAAATAATAAGCGAAAAATATTAATATTCCGCTCGGAATTGTAATTAATAATGGATACAAACATTTATGTTTTCTGTACGAAATATATATTCCGATAATTGAAATCAAAACCATTGCTTGAAAAACCCACATTGTCCAACCTCCAAATAATTCTATACTTCCAAGTCCAAGTGCTGATGCACCAAATGCAAAAAGCGGAAAACAGCAGGGCGAAAATAATGCTGTTAAAAAAAGCCCCATAGCTCCTAATTTATCGATGTTGTTTTTTAATTTCATAACTTTTAAAATTATTTGTTTTTATTTTTTAGTTGCTCTATAATAAGAGAACGTTCCTATCATAGTGTTAATAGATTTTGTAGTTTCTACATTTGAAAAACCTGCATTTGTAATAAATGTAGGCATCAAACCTTTAACATTATCATTTGTAGTTTTGAAACCGTCAAGAAGTTGAACAAAACCAAAGGTAAAACGCATTAGTTTATTTTGTGCTTTGCCCCAATCGGCAATAATTAGTTTTCCATTCGGTTTAAGAACTCGATGTAATTCTTTTAAACAATTTAGTTTAGTTTCTGCATCAAGTTGATGAAAAACCAAACAACTATATATTTTATCAAATTGATTTTCTTGATATGGAAGTGTTGCACCATTGTATAAATCTAAAGGAATTGATACATTTTGTTTGTTTAATTTGTGTAATGCAATTTCTCTAACTTTTGGGTCAATATCAACTCCTATAAATTTTGTATTCGTGTTTTGTGCTTTTGCTAAAATTAAATTTTGCCCTGTTCCAAAACCAAACTCTAAAATTGTTTCGTTGTCCTGCGGATTTATCTCATCTATTAACAAACCTCTAAATTTATTTTCGGGCATTGTTAATTTGATTGCTAAATCGTAAAATACTGTTAGAAAATCATAGCCTAATGCTGGTATATATTTTTGTTTTTCCATAATTTAAATTATTTTTTTAAATCAAAAAAGGTATAGTACAAATTGAAATAAAATCCGTTTGGAGCTGTCCGAAACATTGAACTTATAAGTTCTTTTCTATAAGCTAAATCCAGTCGTGCTTGACTATTGAAAATAAATTGAATAGCAGGTACAACGTCTAAATATGATTTACCATTTTCATTGATTGTTTGTCCAGCAAATTCTAACATTAAATTGATGTTAGTTTGTTTAAAACTGGTGTATTTTTTTGGATACATTAATTTTCCAAACGACAAAGTATAATTAATAGCATTGTTACCAATAGTATTAGGAAAAGGATAGTTAGGTTTGTTATCTAAAGCTTTTTCAAAACTTACAGACGAACTTATTGCTAGTTTTTTTATCAGTTTTGTAGCAATAAGTCCTGTTTCAAAACCTGAATTATGTCCAAGTATTTCAATTTGTTCCTGATGGATATCTGAATTATTAAAACTGTATCGTCCGTAAGTTGCTAAACGGAAGTGACTGTTTAAGTCATCTGTCGAATAAAAACGGTATTTGACCATAAAACTTGCTCCTTCTGTAACTAATTGGTTGCTTCGGTTACTGATGAATGCTGAGCCACGAACCATAATATTTTTGTTTAAACCATAAGTAACTTCGGGCATAAAGTGATAGTTATAACCTGATACATATTGCTCTTTAAAAAGCGATTGCATTAAATTTACAGCCAATGAATTTGCAGGAACATTACTTGCAGGATCGGTAACTACAAATAACTCTTGACTATAAATGGTTTGGTAACTGATAGCTACAAAAAATAAGATTACTTTTCTCATTAGTTTATCAATTTAATATGAAAATCATCTTCATTGTTTAAAGCATAAGTAGTATTGTTTTTAAATGATTTAGATAATTTTTTAAATTCTTTTTCAGTAACAAAACCTTTATCAAGTACTTTAAATATAATTTCAGATTTACTCTCTGAATTTTCATTAATTAATATGTATTTAGTATTTGCTATTGTTTCAGCTTTTGCGGTAACTACTAATGAGCCGATAAAAAAACCTGCTTTTTCTACTTTTTCTTTAAATACCTTTGGGCTCAAATTGTTGTCTTCTTTGAGAGTTACTGTAAATGTATTTGTATTTAAATCGGTTTCTACATTAACTACTTCGGGTAGTGATTTAAGCTGTTTGTTGATAGCATTGGAACACATAGAACACGTTAAGCCAGTTGCTATAATTTCGGCTTTTATAATTTGTGCTTTTGTATTTGTAACGTTTAAAATTAGTATTAACACTAATAGTGTTCGAAATTTATATATAGTTTTCATTTTTTTAATTTTTTAAATATTTTATTAATTGTTCATCTGTTGGATTAATTGCTATTAAAATTCCTTTTTCATTAAATAAAAATTTAGATGGTAACTCATCCACTCCAAATAATGTAGCAGTTTTAGCATCAAACCCTTTCGGGTCTATTAGTTGTGTGAATTTAATTTTATCTTTTTCAATTGCTTTTATCCACTTTAACTTATCTGTATCGATTGAAATTCCAATAATATCAATTTTATCTTTATTGATGGAATTATAAAGTTTTACTAGTTTTTTATTTCCAACTCTGCAAGGCGCACACCAAGATGCCCAAAAATCGATTAGAATAAATTTCTGATTAAAAGCGCTACTCGAAACTCTTTTATTACTTTCATCAAGTAAAGTAAAAGTTGGCATAAAATCTCCAACTTTTACTTGTGCTTGTGTTGTAAATGAAAAAAGAATAAACAAAATGATTGTTTTTTTCATTTAATGATTACTTTATAGTTTCTACAACTTTACCACAACTCAACATCATTGAACCATAATAAGGATTTTTAACTACATTTTCTTTACTCAACCAATTAGCACCTTTACCATTGTTTGCCATTGGGCAAAATTGGTAATAGGTTGGCGTTTCTTGTTTTGAAACTTTGATTAAATCATACATGTTTTTTGAAAGTGTATCAAAATGGTCTCTTTGGTGTTTTGCATCTTTGGTGTCTGCAATATGTTCGGCATCTTCTTTTATATTTTTCAAAACTTTCATCCAAACATTGTGTTCGTCTGTTTTTAAAGTTTCCATTTTGACAGCGTTGATTGCCGAAAGTAATGCTGTTGCTTTTGCTGATGCAGTGTTTCCGTCTGTTTTTACTAACGCATCTTTTACAGCAAAATAATTGTCAAAAACGGCTTTTAGTTGGTTTACTTCTTGAATTTCAACTTTAGGCGTTTCGGTATGGTTAGTGTGATTTGTCATTTCTGAATGTTCGGATATATCTGTTCCCGAAATAGCATCAATTTTTACAGGAACTTTTGCAATTCTATCGTATTGGCAACAACCTGGCAGTTTTGAATATGCGTTATCAGGTGCAAGAAATTTGTCGCTATCGTAACCACTTAATGCAATACGTTTTAAAATTGCATCTTGATTGGTTTTTTTACTATCGTAAGTTAAAGTTGCCATTTTTGTATCTACGTTCCAATCTACTTTGGCTATCTTTTTAAGATTACCTGCTTTTTCAATTGTTTTTTCGCACATATCACAGTTTCCATAAATTTTGACTGTTTCAGTTTTTGCGTTTTTAATTTGTGCATTACACGATGTGAATGATAACAATATTGTAATTGCTACCAATATTTTTGATATTGATTTCATTGTAGTAAAATTTTAATTTTTGTTAAATAAATAATTTTGATAGCAAAGTATTTACTATCGACAAGACAGACTTTTGGCTGTCAAAGTTTGGAATTATTTTATTTTAGGCGGAAGCCAAACGGAAGTAAAACCTGATGAAATAAAGGTTTCTGAATGATAAAATTTTGGTTTTTCGGTAGAAAAATCAAAATTATTATTTTTAAAATTAATTTCGTAAGAAGAAATTATGCTAAAATTTATTGATATTGATGATGTGCAGTTTGAGTGTCCACATTTTCCGCCACAACTTTTGTCTTCGTCTTTTGATTGCTTGTTTTTACAACAATCTTTTTTTTCGGTTTTAGAAGTTGTTTCTTTTTTGCAACACGATTTTTCGGTTTTAGTTCCACACGCATAACTCAAAGTTGGCGACAAAAAGAAGCCAAGTGTTAGAATTATAATTATTATGTGTAACCATTTTTTCATTTAGCAAATATAAGGTATAATTCTGAAATATTATGTTAATTTTTTAGCAGGATTTTTCAACAGTTCGTGTAGCTCAAGGGTATCATATAACGGTTTCGCAGCTACCCGAAGGGCGGGACTATTACCACAAAACTTAATTTGAAAAACTAATGTTTGATTAACCGCAAAACTGTCTTTGGAACACGAAGCCCCGACTTTTGGGTAGGTGCTGTTATGGGCTGGTTTCTATCAATTTTTAGGTTCTTTATCATGCAATAGTTAACGTGAGTATCGCATTAGCTTAATTATTTATTCAAGAATTTTTATGGATGTTAATTTTTTATAGTTGTTATTTGGTTCAAGTCCATCACATAAACATTTTGTCTCGCTAAATGTAATCTTAAACTTCTTATTTACATATTTTTTATTTGGAATTACTTCAATCCATCCTCCCTCGT
>CAMCAY010000060.1 GCA_945872815.1 Chitinophaga pinensis | reverse complement strand
AAATAAATATTGTAATCTCAAGGCTTGGATATTGACTTTATTGAAAATAATGTTGAAAAACAAGTACCTAATTTTTTTGCAATTTTTCCGGGTGAAACACAAATTGAATTTTCTTTGATGCTAACAGTACCTCTTTGCCAAAAATTATCCAAATTAAATGCTACTACAACTTCAGTTTCTTTATTTGAATCTAACCTAATCAAAAAGGATTTACCATATTCATCAATACAACGTAAATCAATTTTTGTACTCAATGCATTATCACCTTTGTACCCTCCAAGATGATATTCCAATCTGTTTAAATCAGCATTGGAGTTTGGGCTTGTGCCCTCTAGTTTTAAAAAAACGTAACCGCTATTCCATGTCCAAAACATATCATTGATGGGATCAAGTGCACCACTTTGAGCCCCACTGCAATTGTCAATACTGTCCACTCCAATTTTAAAACTTACTGTGGAGTATGCACCAGCGTTAATATGCTCAAACTCAATCTCGTTTTCTTTTTTATCAGCATTTACCAATAGGTATTTTCCGTGTTGAGAATAAATGGGTTGATCATTCAATTTAAAATCGAACAGATAGTATTTTAGTTTTGATATTTTATAAGATTCATTACTATCATTTTTATAAACACTATCAATTAATGATAAAGGCTTAGAATTTACAGTGTGTATAAATGATAGCTTTAATTTCCCCAAAGGTTTTTGAGCAATAGTATTGTAAAAAATTCCAATGCTGATTAGAAAAACAGTTAAGAAATAAATCAAAGCGATATTTTTTTTCTTACTCATTGATACGAACTTTCTTTCTGTCTTGTTTTTTGGTTGCGGAAATTTTTTTGGAGGAAAGTCTTTCTTGTTTAGAGGAAGCAGTTGGCTTTGTTGGTTTTCTTTTTTTAGGAACAATCAAAGCCTTATTTACCGTAAGATTTAATTTTTCAATTACATCCTCTTTATTTAACAGCTGGGTTCTGTTTTTTTGACTTTTCATTGATAAAAACCCATCAGCATTGATTTTTTTCTTCAATTTAACTGCCAATAATGATTTCTCTTCATTACTTAAAAAGCTGGATTGTTGAACATGCCAATATCCTTCAACAGCTGTTTCTACTTTGTTTACATGCTGTCCTCCTTTGCCACCGCTTCTGGAAGTTTTAAATTTTATTTCTTTTGATATATCCGGCATATCCTCAAAATTACCGATAAAAAACTCGATTTCACATGATGAAATTATTCATTGCGTTAATATTTCGGTATGAACAAAAAAATATTGATTTTTGCAGGAAATGTTATCTGCGGATATGCAACATACTATTTACCAATCATTGGCTGATAAAAAGTTTCAGCGAAAGAAATCTTTCGCTGTGCTAATTGATCCCGATAAGGTTAATTACGCTTCATTGGATCATTTGATTAAAATATCTGTTGATGCAAATGTTGATTATTTTTTTGTTGGAGGCAGTTTGGTTGTATCTGACTATTTGGAGGAATGTGTTAATTCAATAAAAAGTAGGTGTTCAATACCTGTAATATTATTTCCTGGAAGTCCTTCTCAAATTACTGCATCTGCGGATGCTTTATTATACTTATCGTTAATAAGCGGTCGTAATCCTGAGTTGTTGATTGGTCAACATGTGGTCTCTGCTCCATTAATTAAAAAAAGTGGCTTGGAAGTGATGCCTACAGGTTATATGGTGGTAGACGGAGGTGCTCCTACAACAGTTTCTTATATAAGTAATGCCAGTCCTTTGCCTTCCGATAAAAAAGAGATTGCCATGTGTACAGCTATGGCAGGGGAAATGCTGGGAATGAAATTGATATACATGGATGCAGGAAGTGGTGCAAAAAAACCAATATCAGAATCCATTATTGAAAGTGTATCTTCTTGCATACAAATACCATTGATTATAGGAGGAGGTATCATTAGCCCTGAAAAGGCATACCTCAATTGTAAAGCGGGTGCAGATGTGATTGTTGTAGGAAATGCCATCGAAAAAGATCCGCAATTGATTGTCGAAATGTCCTCAGCAATTCACAGTTCTATGATTATTCCTGGAGTTATTTGATTTCAAAAGTATTAAAATCGGGGGTTTATTTTTTACAATGATGAATTGGAATCCTCTCCATATTTAGGCTTTATTTGCTTAGCTTTACTGAATATATTATTACATGTCTGATCAGCAATTTAATAACAACCGAGTTTTTTCTCAATCACCTGATAAGGAGTTTGAAAACAATATTCGACCCGGTTATATCAATGAATTCAGTGGGCAAGGTCAGATAATTGAAAACATTTCCATTTTCATTAAAGCTTCCAAATTAAGAGGTGAAGCATTGGATCATATTCTTTTTCACGGACCTCCTGGATTAGGAAAAACAACCCTATCCAGAATTGTGGCCAACGAAATGGGTGTTAATATAAAAGAAACATCCGGTCCTGTTATTGAAAAGCCCGGTGATTTGGCAGGATTGTTGACAAATTTAGAACCCAATGATGTTTTGTTTATAGATGAAATTCATCGATTGAGCACGGTTGTAGAAGAGTATCTGTATGCGGCGATGGAAGATTATAAAATTGACATCATGATTGACAGTGGGCCAAATGCTAGAAGTGTTCAGCTTACATTGAATCCCTTTACTCTAATTGGTGCTACCACCCGAAGCGGCTTGCTTACAGCTCCATTGCTTTCCAGATTTGGAATTAAATCAAGACTGGAATATTATGATTCAGAAACGCTGAAAAACATATTGCTGAGAAGTGCAAAGATTCTTCAAACCAACATCACGGTTGATGCAGCAGGTGAAATTGCCAGAAGAAGCAGGGGAACCCCAAGAATAGCGAATGGACTATTGAGAAGAGTCAGGGACTTTGCCCAAGTGATTGGAAATGGAACCATAGATATGGAAATAACCAAACATTCACTTAAAGCGTTGAATGTGGATCAGCATGGACTAGATGAAATGGACAATCGAATACTAAGTGCAATTATCGAAAAATTCAAAGGTGGTCCTGTTGGGATAACTACCATTGCAACAGCAGTTGGAGAGGAGCCAGGAACATTGGAAGAGGTGTATGAACCCTTTCTTATTCAGGAGGGTTTTATCATGCGAACCCCCAGAGGAAGGGAAGCAACAGAAAAAGCATACAGGCATATAGGAAAAGTGCCGCACAAAGGCGGCACTCAAAATGGTTTATTTGATAGTTAATTATTCAGTTACTACCAACCTGAAACCGTTCCCGTGTATGTTTACGATTTCTATTTTTTCATCTTCCTTCAAATACTTTCTTAGTTTCGCAATGTAAACGTCCATGCTTCTTCCATTGAAGTAGGTATCACTTCCCCATATTTTTTTCAATGCGACTTCTCTTGTCAATAAGTCGTTTTTATATTCCGCCAACATTTTTAATAACTCATTTTCCTTAGGGGAAAGTACTTGCACCTTTCCATTGACTATTAGCTCTCTTAGTTTAGGGTTAAAATGGTATTTACCTAAATCAAACTCAGCGTTTACTACTTCTTTGTTTAATTCTTCATTTCTTTTTAAAATCGCTTTTATTTTAAGAAGCAATACTTCACTATCAAATGGTTTGGTTATATAATCATCAGCACCCAGCTTATATCCCTGAATGATGTCTTCTTTCATTGTTTTTGCACTTAGGAAAAACAATGGCACATCGGGATTGATATCCCTGATAGATTCAGCTACTGCAAATCCATCCATGTTGGGCATCATAACATCTAGCAGGCAAATATCGAATTTCTCTCGTTGAAAAGCTGCGAGTCCAAGCCTTCCGTCTCTTTCCAATATCACTTCATATTCATGTAACTCCAAATAGTTTTTCAAGACCATACCAAGATTGGTATCATCTTCGCAAAGTAAAATTTTAGGCTTAGTCGTTTCCATAAAAATAGATTTTGTTTGACTCAAATTATAAAAATGAATTCTTAAACTTTTATAATCGTGTTTAATGTTTTGTTAAAGCTGACTTTATATTTCAGCAAAAATCAAAAGTAAGTGATTTCAAAATTAAAGTTGCTAATTGATTTTTAACAATAGATGATTGAAGTCATTTATGGTGAATTCTTATAAAAGGCTTTGTCAGTTAGTGTTTTTAGAAATGCAACCAAGTCTTTTTTTTCCAGTTCAGTTAAACCCAGTGGTTTTTCAAGAGCCGTATCTATATTGATAGAATTGGAAACAAATTTTTTAGTATCATTATAGTAATCCACCACTTCCTCTAATGTATTAAACATTCCATTATGCATGTAAGGGGCAGTAACAGCAATATTTCTAAGTCCAGGCGTTTTAAATTTTCCGAGATCAGATTTTTTATTGGTAATGACAGCTCTCCCACTATCATTTAGCGAAGTGCTATTGTATAATCCTATGTTTTTAAAATCATCATTTGTGAAGTCTTCGAGAAAATGGCAATTAAAACATTTTGCTTTTTCACCAATAAAAATTTCTCTTCCTCTCTCTTCGGATGCTGAAAGATTGGTTAAGTTGTTACTCCAGTCATCAAATTTGCTATCAATGGTTTCCAGCGTCTTTTCATAAGCTGCAAAAGCCTCAGCCAAATTTTTTTTATTGGGCAAACTTCTAAAAACTTTTCTGAAATAATTTTTATAAAAAACGGATTGATTGAGTCTTTCTATGGCAATGTCAATCGGCAATCCCATTTCATCAGGATTTTGAATGGGCATCAATGCCTGTTCGGCTAATGAGTTCGCTCGGCCATCGTAAAAATAGTAAGGTCTGTTTTTCATATTTAAAACAGAGGGAGTGTTTCTGCTGGTAAGCTGATTGTTAATTCCTATGCTGAAAGCAGTAGTATCTGCAAATGCAAATGCCGGTTTATGACAACTTGAACAGGATACAGAAGAGTCTTTTGAAAGAATTTTTTCACTGAATAATAATTTCCCCAATGCTATAGCATTCTTTTTATCAGAAGAATTATCAATAAATGAAAAGCCAAATACAACTAAGGACGTTATTACCCCAATAAAGATATAGGTGTTATTTAATTTATTAAGTTTCACTTTGGATTCTTTTTATCGTTAAGTGGTTGTAACTTTAGTGATTATTTATTTGCAATTGTAAAATTGCTTTTTTTTGTTGATATGTCGAATTTTTATAAAAAGTTTTTTAATCATCGTTTTGGACCTGTTGCTATTGTTGCAATGTTTGTAATCGTATTTGGTTTTCTGACAAGACTCATATTGTTTATTAAATCCTGGCCCAATCTGCAACTGAACTTTGTAAATCTTCCCGGAATTTTTTTATTCGGACTTTTTTATGATTTGGTTGTTGCCTCTTTCTTTTCAATACCGATTGCATTGTATTGTTGGTTGATGAGAGATCGTTGGTACAGAAAAATTTGGGGAATTATACCAATTTATTTCATGTTGTCTGCGGTGCTTTTTTTATTGTTGATTAACATTGGAGCCGAGATTGCATTTTGGGATGAATTTGGAGTCAGGTATAATTTTATTGCAGTAGATTATTTGGTTTATACCAATGAAGTATTGGGCAATATCCAACAGTCTTACAATATACCTTTGATAGTAGGGTCTGTTTTACTTATCATGTTTGTTATTCTTTGGCAAATTCGAAGGGTGGTTTTAATATCAGGAGAAGACATTGTTAAATTCAGAAAAAGAACTAATCTGTTTTTTCTTTTTTTACTATTTCCATTGAGCGCCTATTTTCTTGTAAACAATCGCTTTAAGAATTTTTCATCCAATAATTATGTAAATGAGCTTGCAGGTGCTGGTATTTATGAATTTGGAGCTGCTTTTTGGCACAATGAAATTGATTATAATCAATTTTATAAGGTAAATAGTGATCAGAAGAATATTTCAATTCTAAGAAGGCTGTTGAATGTGCCTGGCATTGAATTTTCAAAAGATTCGCTGGGCATTGAAAGAAATATAGTAGCCGATTCGCCAGTTAAAAAATGGAATGTTGTACTAATCAGTATTGAAAGTTTTAGTGCAGACTTTATGCAGTATTTTGGAAACAATCAGCACATAACTCCTCATCTTGATTCACTAATTCCACACAGTTTATTTTTTAATAATTTTTATGCTTCCGGAACTAGAACGGTTAGAGGACTTGAAGCTTTATCATTGTCAATCCCACCAACACCAGGTCAGTCAATTGTGAGAAGACCAAACAATGAATCAATGTTTACTATCGGCTCTGTGTTTAAGAAAAAAGGATACGATGTAAATTATATTTATGGAGGGAACAGCTTTTTTGATAACATGGGATATTTCTTTGAAAACAATGGGTATAATGTAATTGACAAAAAAGATATTCCTGCAAGCAAAATTCATCATGAAACAGCATGGGGAGTTGCAGATGAAGATGCTTTCAATGTTGCAATGGAAACATGCGACAATGCATATCAATCGGGGAAATTATTTTTCAATCATATAATGACAGTCAGCAATCATCGTCCTTTCACTTATCCTGACGGACGAATAGATATACCTTCTTCTAGCAAATGTAGGGAAGGTGCTGTTAAATACACTGATTATGCCATCAATAAATTTTTAAACGACGCAAAGTCAAAACCCTGGTTTAACAACACGCTATTTGTTATTGTTGCAGATCATTGTGCAAGCAGTGCAGGAAAAACAGATTTACCTGTTTCACGTTATCATATACCTTGCTTTGTGTATGCACCATCGTTGATTAAGCCAGCGATTGTATCTAAATTAACAAGTCAGATCGATCTTGCTCCAACCGTTTTGGGATTATTGAATATGCAATATCAAAGTCGCTTTATGGGTTATGACATTTTTAAAACCTCTGAAAATAATGAGCGAATATTTATTAGTACCTATCAGGATTTAGGTTATTTAAAAAAAGATACGCTTGTAATTCTTTATCCAAAAAATAAAATTCGCATGTTTTTGGTAAACAAAGATACCGGCGATGCAAAAGAAATTAGTTTAAACATTGATTTAGTAAATGAAGCAATCGCCTGGTATCAAGGGGCGTGTTTATTATTCAAATCGGGTAGATATAAATTTGATTCTAAATAATTTCTCTTTCGTTCATAAATTGTCATTTACAAATATTGCCTTTTAAAAATTGGCTGATTAGGAAAATGTAAATAACTTAGTATTGGTTTTTCATAGGATATTGGATTTTAAAGCGGGACTAGATTTATTTCTTGGTCCCTTTTTATTTTTAAGCATAATCTTCGAAGTAAAAGAATCCATTATTATCGCACTTGATTTTTTCTTCGGCTTGAAGAAAATGAATTACTTTCCACAAAGAAGAAGGATTGAAATCCTTGTAAATTATTTCGACTTTTTTTGAATCAATCGATTGTACTTTTACGTCACTCATTATTTTCTGAGCAATAGAATCAAATTCTTTTTCTGAAATCGTGTGTTGTTTGGAATTAATGCAATTGTCACAAAAGTTGCAAGCTTTTATTTCTTTGTCATTGAAGTAATTGCCAATCATAACGCTTCTGCATTTGCTTGAATTTTTAACATAATCAATCATTGCGCTAATTCTGTCAAAGTGCTGTTTTTTTCTATTTTCAAGAGATCGGTAGTCAAAACGAAAATCATCCGAGTACATCCTGTTTTTCAAAAGTAATATCTGGGGTTTATCTGATTGTTTTAAGTACTCTATAATCTGATAGTTATGCAATGCAGATAATTGTTCTTTTATTTTTTGTATTGGAGTTGAAATTATTTTTGCAAGCAATGATTCATGAATACTCACGGGGAAATCAAATATACCCTCATAGTTTCGAAGCAGGGCATTGATTATTGTTTCTAATTCCGGATGAGCTTTTTCAAACTCCAATAAAACATGTTTATTAACGATAAAATTAACTGTTGAATTTTTGAATGATTTGTCTGACATGTAAATCAATCCTTCCTGACATAGGCTCTGTAAGCCATACGTAGCCTCAAGAATATTGAATTTGAAATATTGTGCAAATGTAGCCATGTCAAAATCCAATAGTTGTCCCTCTCCAATTCCTGCAGGAATTTTGAGGTGGTTCATCAAGCTTAAGTAAATTTTTTTAATAGTGTCGTAGCTGGGAAACCTAAGATTATTTAATTCAAAAAGTTCTTCTGTTTCGTTTTTATCATAAAGAAGTACTGCATAAGATTTTTGACCATCTCTACCGGCACGACCCGCTTCCTGATAATAATTCTCCAATGTTTCAGGGATATTGTAATGCACTACAAGTCTTACATCCGGCTTATCAATACCCATTCCAAATGCATTGGTGCAAACAATGGTTTGAATTTTATTGTTAATCCAGTTTTCTTGTTTTTTTGCCCGCTCAATATTGGATAATCCTGCATGATAATAATCCGCATTTATATTATGTTGATTAAGCAAGTTGGCAATTTGTTGAGTCAACCTTCTGCTTTTACAATAAACAATAGCACTGCCATTGATTTGTTTCAGAATACCAGGTAATTTATTTTGTTTAGACTCGGGTTCAAATACACTGTAAGAAAGATTGGGTCTTGAAAATGATTGCTGGAATTTTTTTTGCTGCTTTTTAAATAGTAGCTTATCGCAAATATCATTCTGAACAATTAAAGTTGCTGATGCAGTTAAAGCAATTATAGGTACATCAGGAATCTCTTCTCTTAGAGTGGCGATTTTTAGATAGGATGGTCTGAAGTCGTATCCCCATTGCGAAATACAATGAGCCTCGTCAATAGCTATCAGGCATGGATTGATAGTTGGTAGAAATTCTTGAAATAAACTCGTTTCCAGTCTTTCAGGAGATATGTAAAGGAACTTATAGTTTCCGAATGCTGCATTTTGAAGCGTCTTTTTAACTTCCAAAAAAGACATACCTGAATAGATAGCCAAAGCCGGAATGCCTTTTTTAGATAAATTTTCAATTTGGTCTTTCATTAATGCAATGAGTGGGCTAATTACAATGCAAATTCCTTCCATCATCATAGCTGGAACCTGAAAGCAAATAGATTTTCCGCCTCCTGTAGGTAATAATGCCAATACATCATTTTTTTCAATCACAGCATTGATGATGCTTTCCTGCATGGGCCTGAAAGCTTTGTGACCCCAGTACTCTTTTAATATTGATAAGTTGTTTTTCAATTAAGGGTCTAGATAATTTTTTTAACAAATAATCTTAATGATATAGCTGCTAACATGATATCGCTGAATCCCATGGCCATAGCAGAAAATGTAGGAGTGAGGAAACCCCATGCTGCTATTGGTATTGCAATGATATTGTAAGAAAATGCCCAAAATAAATTTTGTTTGATTGTAGTAAATGTATGTCGTCCAATTCCAAGAGCAAATGGCAGTGAGGATAAACCCTGATTCATTAAAATGATATCTGCATTTTGAACGGCAAGCTGCGATGCATCACTCAGTGAAATGCCTATGGTGGCTTTTGATAAAGCAGCTGCATCATTCACTCCATCACCAACCATTGCGGTTGGTTGCTTGCTGTTTAGCAGGGTTATCTTTTCCATTTTTGAAAAGGGCGATTGTTCTGCAAATACCGTTTGTATGCCAAGTTCATTAGCTGTTATTGCTGCTTTTTTATTTGTATCTCCGGTCATTAAAATTGTATGAATATTTTTTTTGTGAAACCATTGAATAATATTTTTTGCTTCGGGCCTTAATTCATCTTTGATATCTAACCAGCCAATCAATTCTTCGTTTTTCAATAGGTATATATCGTGCGCAGTATCCTCTTTAATTGATTTAATCAATTGTTTTGACCCAATCATATAGTTGTTACCATCCTTGTCTTCTGCTTTTACCCCTAATCCTTTAACTTCCTCCACTTTTTTCCATTGAATAAAAGTAGCAGTATTCCATTTTTTTACAATGGAATTTGCGATGGGATGTGTTGAATATTTTTCAAGAGAGTAAACAATTGATTTAAATTGTTCTTCGTTCAAGGAGCTATAATATTTTTCGATATCAAAATGCCCTGTAGTAAGTGTGCCTGTTTTGTCAAAAACGATTTGTTTTATTTTTCTAAATGATTCAAGTGTGCCGGCGTTCCTAAACAAAATTCCTTTTCTGGCGGCTCTGCCTAAACCTACAGAGATGGCTGCAGGAGTAGCAAGTCCCATTGCGCAGGGACAAGAAATTACCAAAACAGCAATTGCCCGCATTAGAGAATGATCTGTAGGAATCAGGAATATAAAGTGATTGATAAGAAAAGTAATAAAAGCAACAACAATAACTGCGGGAACAAATACAGCACTGATTTTATCTGCCAGTTTCTGCATAGGTGGTTTTTTTGATTGTGCTTCTTGTACCATTTTGATTATTCCGGAAAGAACGGTCTCGTTACCCGTAGCTGTAACCTGAGCTTTTATAGTACCTGTTTCCAAAAAACTACCGCCAATTAAAAAATCTTTTTTTGATTTAAACAAGGGCAGGCTCTCACCGGTTAATATCGCTTCATTTACACTGCATTCTCCCCAGAGAATTTTACAATCCATTGGAACCTGCTCGCCGGTTTTTATCAAAATTAGATCTCCGTGTTTAAGTTGTGTGTTTTCAATCGGAAATATCTGTTCCTGGTGTTTGTCATCAAAAGCAATCATGTTCGCCATTACTTTTTGCGATTTCAAAATTGATTTCAGTGCCTTTTGGGTTGATTGCAATGTAGATTCTTCGAGATAATTACCTAAGAGTACCAAAGTGATAATAGAAGAAGTGGTTTCAAAAAAAAGATAATTATTATTGCGAAAATACAGAAGCCCCAGCAAGCTGTAAAAGAATGAAATGAATGCACCCAGGGCTACCAGCACATTCATATTAGGAGCCCCGCTTTTTAAACTATGGATTGCACTTTTTCCAAAAAACAACATTCCAAGAATAAAAACAGGAGTACACAGAGCAAGTTGTATCCACCCATTCATTATCCAATGAACAGGTATCCAACGATGAAACATGTGCAGCATCAACAATACAGTAAAGGGTAGTGTGATTAAAAATCTGTTTTTATTGCTTTTTAACCAGCTTTTTGAGGAGGAATTTTCAGTTTCATCTTGCAATACATCGTATCCTAGTTTCTTGATTCCTTTTTCAATTAAAATCAGATCGGTATTTTCTTCACCGGAAAATTCAACTGTTCCACTGATTGGGTTTACTGCAATTTCATTCATTCCTTCTTTTTCAAGGAATTTATGTATGGATAAAGCACAATTACTGCAAGTCATGCCCTCTACTTTCCAATGTGTTTTTTTCATACTGTAAAAATATTCCAATAAAATAGCATCTTCGTTACTAATTATGAAATTATCTTTATGGTATGGATTTGATATATACATTGGATGATATTAAAGCCGCAGCAGATTGGCTATTGAAAAACAGCAAAGGGGCAACATGCCTGGCTTTTTTCGGTGAAATGGGCACTGGAAAAACAACTTTAATCAATGAAATCTGCAGGAAATTGGGTGCTGATGGCAATTTCAGCAGCCCTACATTTTCAATTATCAACGAATATGCGACTATTGATAAAAATACCATTTACCACATTGATTTGTATAGATTAAAAGACGAAAAAGAGGTCATAGCATCGGGTGCAGAGGATTGTATGTATTCCGGAAATTACTGTTTTGTGGAATGGCCCGAAAGAGCATCAGCATTGTTTCCTGCTGAATCTGTCAAATGTCAGCTTACTGTAATTGATACTTACACAAGAAAATTGACTATTAATATGTAAATTGTATTTGCGGAAAACAAATTATTGTAAAATTTATGGCATCTAATAAACCCTTCATTTCCTCTACATTTTCATACGAGACATTGGAAGAAAAGCTTGACATTAAACCTCGAGGAGAATCCTTGTTAATTGGAATTCCTAAGGAAACATCCATGAATGAAAATAGGATTGCGCTTACTCCCGAAGCCGTTGGAGTATTAATTGCAAACGGACATGCAGTGATGATGGAATCAAATGCAGGGAAGGGTTCAAATTATACAGATAAAGATTATAGTGAAGTTGGAGCAAGAATCGTGTATGACAGAAAAGATATTTTTAACTGTAGCGTCATTGTAAAAAGTGCCCCT
>CAMCAY010000059.1 GCA_945872815.1 Chitinophaga pinensis | reverse complement strand
TTGCAATTAGAAAAAGAGGATGCCATTAAAGACCCGGAATATACTAAGTGGTTGAGCATGCTAATTGACCCAGGTTCTTCATTGGGCGGTGCAAGACCTAAAGCCAGTGTACTGGATGAAAAGGGTAACCTTTGGATTGCAAAATTTCCAAGTGTTAAAGATGATAAAAACACCGGTGCTTGGGAAATGGTATTACATCAATTAGCTAAAGCTTGCGGTATTAATGTGCCTTATGCAAGGCTACTTCAATTTTCCGGAAAGCACCATACATTCTTATCTAAACGATTTGATAGAATAAAACAGAAACGTTTACACTTTGCATCTGCCATGACATTATTGGGATATCAAGATGGAGCGGATTTTCATGATGGGTTAAGCTATTTGGATATTGTTGCTTTTATCATTCAGCAAGGAGCATCAGTGAAAGCAGATTTAGAACAGCTGTGGAGAAGAGTAGTTTTCAATTTGTTGGTTTCAAATACTGATGACCATTTACGTAATCACGGATTTATACTAACAAATAATGGTTGGGAATTATCACCAGCCTATGATATGAATCCAAATGAAATGGGAAATGGTTTAACATTAAATATATCGGAGAATAGCAATGAACAGGATATTTCTTTGGCTTTAGAAACGGCAAAGCATTACAAGCTAAAAAATGACGAAGCGGAAAAAATCCTAAATGATATGCAGCGAGAAATTGCAAAATGGCGAACGGTTGCAAAAAAAGTTGGCATTAGCAGTAGTGAAATTGAACAGACGAAGCGAGCTTTTCGTGATGCTGAAATAAAAAAGTAAATAGGCTGTTTTTTTTATTCGCTTTTATATATTTAGTGTTAGTTTAGTTGATGATAGGATTCTGAGAATTAAAAGATCAGTGTAACTCTTAAAATACAACGGAGAAGCCCAAAAAAATCATCACAATTAAAATGATATTTTAAAGAAAAATACATCATAAAAAACCTTGGTTGGATTCCAGTTTATGGCACATTTTTCTTATATTTCTTGTACCCTAATCGTACCTTGAAGCATTTTATTATATTGCAATATGAATTGCCTGTATTGAGTTTTAACAATACTTTAACGTTCCAGTCCTGAAAAGGAAATTTGAAGAAGCGGGTTTATTTGATTTTAGTCAATATCTTACTTCTTTACCGCTGCAAATTTTCTACGTTCATGAGTTTCACCTAAATCAACAGTAGTTCCAAATAATATCCCTTTTGGATCTATTATTGAAATAAAAATTGTGATTTTATAAGGATAATAATCTGATAATGTTGCAGAAATCATTCGATAGTTTGCTCTTGCGTAATGACTGTAATAACTGGTGTCTTTAATAGTAACATGTTCTTTACCAAATATGGCAGTCAATTTATTTTCCAATTCTTTATATTTATTCATTGCTGCATCCACATCAGATTTTTTACCTCTGAGCAAATATTTATGCAAATAACTCAATTTCCCTTCTCCGTCAATTCCAAATGAATATAGTCCAGTTTGTTTATTTCCAATGGAATTTCGATAATAATAATGCATCTGCATAAAAATACCTGAGTATTGGTAATAACTAAACAAATACTTTGGCATATCCTCTTTTTTCATGTTGAGAGATAGATTTTGTTCTCTAAATGGGAATTCACGTAATTTATTATATTTGTCTTCCAACAATTTTTGTTTGGCATTTTTTTCCTCGACAATTTTTAAATCATTTTGTTTTTTGTTAAGATATATGTCAAAAGCACTTTCGTTTTTGGGGAATGTATCCAATTCTTTTGAAATGTCATAAACCTCCTTGTATCTATCCTCAAAACCTTCAGTTTCTCCGTATTTTTCAAGAAAGTATTTACAATATCCTCGGATTAATTTAAGTTCATTGTAATCATCAATACCTCCACCACGAATTGATAAAATTTTCAAATAAAGTGTTTTTGGGGAGGTAGATTTTATAATACCTTCAACTTCATTAAGTAGTTTTAGGGATTCATTATATTTTCCTTTTTGAAAAGCTAATTCTGCTTCTTCATATTTTATTTTAGCCAATGCAGATTGAGATTTTGAAGTGATTGACAGAAAAATAAATAAAACAACAATGGTTGATGATAAAATATTCTTATTCATTGATTTTAGTTTTTTATTGGATTGCCAAAAAAGTCAATTTTACTTTTTGACTCTACTTTATTTTCGATATTTCTTTTATTTCCTTTTATTATTTGATTTCCAAAGTAATCTGTTTCTATATTTTTTTTTGAATAAATAGAATTAGATCTTAATGGTCTGCCATTATATATTACGGGTTGAACTTTCATTCCTGACTGCTTCGACATGTTTATAAAGGATTCGTGCATTTGATTAATTTTATTTTCATCTGCAAAGAATCCAAAAACCACTACTTTCTCATCTTTTAATATTTGAGATAACTCTTTTCTGATTGTTGCTTGGTAGGGCCAACTTTCATCGATTGTCTTGGATACTGGGAATACATTTGTTATTTTTATTTCCGGATTTTCTTTTTTTATTGAAAAACTGTCGAATGAATATGCGAATAAATAAACTGTATTTGATT
Organism: Chitinophaga pinensis; assembly: GCA_945872815.1. Taxonomy (GTDB): domain Bacteria; phylum Bacteroidota; class Bacteroidia; order Chitinophagales; family Chitinophagaceae; genus Ferruginibacter; species Ferruginibacter pinensis_C. The sequence continues at coordinate 10,219 of CAMCAY010000059.1, read as the reverse complement.
GAACACGGGATGATGATATTGGTAGTCCCCCATCATAAAAAGTGTTGAGGAGTTTCCTTCTAAGAAGGAGTTGATTTTCTTTTTTAGCTAATTCAATTTTTTTTAATGATTCTGCCCTAGCTTCAGCTAGCTCTTTTTTGGCTTTTGCAGCTTCTTTCTCAGCAGACATATTGTTAATTAAACTACCAATACCCACAACAGCTTGCCCAAGTGCTTTTCCATTTGCATCTGCATCTCTGAATTGATATTCATAATTACTTTGTAGTTTTCTATTTTGTGCGGAAGATAGCTTTTCAGATGAAGTAGAAAGAATAGATAATTTGTTTCTGAAATCATTTTCAAGTTCAGCAACAGATTGATATGTATCCTTCATTTTTGAAGAATTGGCTAGTTCATTTTTTACATTATTTAAATCCTTGGCGGCATAATAATTTGCAGAAAGTAGATTCATATCTCTTTCAATTTGTTGGTGAGAATTTTTGGTTTGTTTTGTGTAATTTTCTGACGATTCCGCAATCACTTTTTTAACACTATCTAAATAAATAGTTTCCTTTCTTTTTTTTTCATCAGCAGACAAAGAATTATTTTTACGCCTTGAATTTAGGCCGTTTTCGTATTCATCCTTACTGATTTTTCTAAAAGATCCGGCGTCAATTTTTTGAAAATAATTGCCCTCTTGGTCCCTAAAATAATCTTTGACCTTTGTTAAGTCAACATTGCTGTTACGAATGATACCATTAGCATTGTTTATATCTGTTTTGTCTGTTACATATTTTCCATTAAGCTTTTCAAATTTGTTCGATGTATTATTGTTTTTTTGAGTAGAGTTATTCTTTTTGTCATTTACTTCGGTTTGGGTTATTGTATTATTCGATGATTCATAGTTATTCTTTCTATTTCCAAAGGGGATGGTCTCATTTGAATTTTGCTTTTTTGTAATATTTAATTTTTCATTTTTTAATTGGTTTTTTTCTTCGTTATCTGAATATAAAACTGAGGATCCCATTTTTTTTGAATTATTTTTACTATACTCATTTATCAACTCCATAATTCGATTTTCAATAGCTCGAGTATTCGTAAATTGAATAGATGTTACCTTAATAAAATTAACTGCAACGGATTTTGCATCTATCTGTGGATCATTTACCTTGAAGAATTTCCATTCACCTCTTGGAATTTTCATTGTTCGAGATTGTCCTTTTGCAGATACTATAACTTCGAATTCTGTGAGATCTCGATCAACTCGAATACCGTTAAATATTTCTTTTCCTATATGTTGATCACCATAAAAACTACCATTAAATAAATACATAAACTTGAATGCAGGATCCAATGTTTCTGCAGTTCCAAATTTGTAATCAAATTTTATCCAAACATCCGCTGACTTTTCCCATCTGTCAATTTTAACTCTTCCACTCATCATGAAAAAAACTTCAGCCAATCCATTTTTATTTCTTGGAAGTGAATAATTAACTGGTGTAGATGGAATTTCTGCATAATTTGAAGGATTTTGAGAAGTTGCTTCTTGAACAAATAATAAAAGGTATACTAGAAAATATTTTTTAAAAGTCATAATGATAAATAATTTTTTTGCATTTAATCAATTCATTAATTATAATCAACCGAAAGCATTCATATAAAAAACAAACAAATAATCTACTAATAATAATTAAATAAAATTAAATAAAATTATAGATTTGAACTTATCACTGTAAAATACTGACCATTAAATTTACTCAATACTGATATTGTTCAACCAAATAGACCTATTGTTATATTATATTTGTAAAATAATCACTTAAATATATTTAACGAATAATATAATATATTCAATAGTATTTTATTTAATTAAAAAATTTAATTGCCCGGGTGACGAAATTACTAGACGCACCATCTTCATGTGGTGGTGCACTAATGTGTGTTGGTTCGAATCTAGTCTCGGGTACTATTTTACATTAATAACACTTACTTAAACTATAATTTAATAATCGATTAATTATGAAATATTTAAAAAACTTCTTGTTCGTTATTTTTCTTTCTTCTTTTATTTGTGTTCAAACCCCGAAGTTTGACATCATTAAATTTTCAAAAAATTTTGTAACTGTCAAATCAGGTTTGTTGTTTTGTAAATATGAAACATCGAATAGGGATTATCTGTTTTTCTTGGAAGATTTGAAGATTAAAAAGAAGTTCGATGACTATAATAAAATGTATCCTGATACATTAGTATGGAAAAGATTTGATTTAGGTAGACCTTTAATCGGACTTTATTTTAAATCTCCTTCGTATTATAATTATCCTGTTGTAGGAGTATCATTCGATAACGCCATTGCTTATTGTGAATGGCTCACTGAAAAATACAACCGTAATCCAAACAAAAAGTTTAAAAAGGTAAAATTTTGTTTGCCTGAAAATGAAGAGTGGGTTTTCGCTGCAAATGCAGGTGATACATCAAGAATTTACGCATGGGATGGTCCTCATCTTAGAAATAAGAAAGGGAACTTTATGGCAAACTTTAAGTTGACAGATCAAAATAATGAAGTTATCCAAACTGAATCTGAAAAAACTGTTTTTGTAAATTATTTGCAAAAAAAAATGATCACATCTCCAGTTAACTCTTATTATCCTGGCAGTTTTGGTTTATATAACATGTGCGGAAATGTTTCTGAAATGATTGCTCATTATGGATTTTCAAAAGGCGGAGGATTTGATGATTCACCCAATGCACTTCAAATAAACAATTTGAATAAATACGCTAATCCTGAGTATAATGTAGGTTTCAGAGTAGCTATGCGAATTATTGAAAAGTAATTTTAGTTCGTGGGTTTCGTTTTAAGGGATTCTGCGTTCACAAGATTTTTATAATAATAAATTATGCAGCAAATTGTTGACAAGAAAAATATTCTAGAGATTTTTTTAAATAAAAATACTTTTTTGGTTGAATTGGGTCCCGGAAATTTTAGGAATAATAAAGATGCGCTAACTATTGATAAATACGATTCAGACGCTGTGGATATTATCACAGATCTTGAATTAGGATTAACTTTTTTGCCTGATAATTCTGTTGATTATATTTATTCATCTCATTTGATGGAACATATTGTAAATCTCGAAGGTTTACTAAAAGAAATATTCAGGGTGCTTAAAAAAAATGGTAAGTTTGAAATGGTGGTGCCTCATTTTTCAAACCCATATTTTTACAGTGATTATACCCACAAGAATTTTTTCGGACTTTATACTATGAGTTATTTTTCTAAATCACATTATTTCAAAAGGAAAGTTCCTCAATTTTATAATAATTTTTCTTTTACAATTGAAAAAATAAAAATAGAATTTACCTCTCCTTTTATTCTAAGATATCCTTTTAAGAAAATGTGGCAGTTTATTTTTAATCTGTCCAAAAGTATGCAGGAGTTTTATGAAGAAGCCGTATCTTTCAAAATTCCTGCATATCAAATAAGGTTTATTGTTGTTAAATAATTTATTCTTTTTTATTTCTAATAAATTAATCACTAAGAGTTCATTAAAATTATTTAAAAGTCAATTTTAGCATGTAATACCAACTTTTTTATACATTGAATAAGTATATTCTCTTAGGTAATTCGATTTTATGATTATTCTTGAATAAATTGCATTTAATCGGCATTCCTAAATCCTATTTTAAATGAAATTTCTACTATTTCATATCTTTTTATTCCTTCTTTTTATATTTCATCCTCAAATTTCTTTTGCTCAAAATAGAAAGTTCAAAGAAATTATAAATAATGGATTTCAAAAAATAAAATCATTAATTGAATATCACAAAGAATATGAAAGAGAAAGAGAAGGAGAGGGAGAAGGAGAAAATGAGGAATATGATGGTCCGGACAAAGCTGCTGCCTATGAATTTTTCATCACCAAAGATCCATCAACTGGGACTGTCCCTCGCGAAAGGCTAATGGAGGCAATTGAAAAAACGAAAAAGAGTAAAAATAATCCTATATATTCAGACCCAGTTAATTATAGGCGCGTAGCAAATTATACATGGATTGAAAGAGGCCCTTTTTCTGATACTATTGGAATTTCAAATGATAATACAAGGCAAAATGGTGCTTCAACTGCAGGAAGAGTAAGAGCTATTATGGTTGATTCTTCTGATGTTACCCGTAAAACAGTTTGGGTAGGGGGAGTTGATGGTGGACTTTGGAAAACTACTGATATAACTAAGTCTATACCCAACTGGCAATTGGTTAATGATTTTTTAAGCAACCTTGCCGTTACTGATATTTGCCAGGATCCCTCAAATTATGATGTCATGTACTTTTGTACAGGGGAGGCATATTTTAATTTTGATGCAGTAAAAGGCAATGGTGTATTCAAAAGTACCGATCATGGATTAACATGGACTCAGTTAAGTAGTTCAAAATCATTCGGTTATTGCACAAGAATTCTTTGCGATTATCTAGGTAACATTTATCTGGCAACAAGATCCAATGGGTTACAAAGATCTACCAATGGAGGAACCAGTTGGACAAACATTACCCCTACAGGAATTGTTTCTGATATATGTGATATGGAAATTAGCTCTACCGGTTCATCCGGAAGGCTTCATATTGTTTCAGGTATTTTTTCTTCTCAAGCATACAGATACACCGATGTTCCATCAACTGCAAGTTCTTCAACTGGATGGAATACACCTATATCTGCTTTTCCATCTTATTCACAAAGAGCAGAGATAGCTTGCAAAGGAAATGTGTTGTATGCTCTACCGGTAAATTCATCCTATCAGGTTCCCTCTATTTACAAATCTTTAGATGGTGGTGCCAACTGGACAGCTACATCGGGTCAACCAACATCTGGCTGGGCAAGTGGTCAAGGATGGTATTCTTTATCAATTGACATAAATCCTTCCAATACCAATCAATGTATAGTTGGTGGTTTAGAAGCTTATAAAACGTCCAATGGTGGTTCAACCTGGAGCAAAATATCAAATTGGTATGGCACTTCTGGACAATACATTCATGCAGATATTCATAAAATATTATGGTATGATGCAGGTAATAAATTATTAATTGGTTGTGATGGGGGAGTTCATTTTTCTTCTGATGGTGGATCTACTATTAGGGATAGAAATATTGGTCTAAGAATAAAGCAATTTTATTCTTGTGCTATTCATCCCACCTCAACCAATTATTTTTTGGCTGGGGCACAAGACAATGGGGTTCATCAATTGAATGGGACAGGTTTAACAAAATCAATTGAAGTGATGGGAGGTGATGGTGCATTTGTAGCAATTGATCAAAATGAACCTGCTTATCAATTTGGAACTTACGTTTACAACTCTTACGATGTATCCACTGACGGAGGTTATAACTGGGTAAGTATTGATTTTAAGAAAGGAACATCTTCTTCACCATCCGATTTTGGCAGTTTTATTAATCCTTATGATTATGACAATAATGAAAATATAATTTATGCTGCTGCTGATGCAGGTGAATTTTTCAGATGGACTTCATCCAATTCTACTCCCTCAGATAGTTATTATTATTCCGCAGGATTTCCTTCCGGGGCTTCAATTGTCAGTAGTATAACTGCATTAAATAATGCAAAAGTCAGTGCTGTAAAAGTATCTCCTTATACTTCTAATAGAGTTTATTTTGGTACTACTGCAGGAAGAATAATATTTTTAGACAATGCAAATATTGCTCCATCCTCTTCAAGTGGCAATAATATTACTGGGTCTGGCATGCCAGGAGGAAATGTTTCTTGTATCAATGTTGGTACAAATGATCAATACATTATTGCAAGCTTTTCAAATTATGGTGTAAATAATGTTTGGGTATCTTACAATGGCGGATCTTCTTGGAATAATATAGATGGCAATCTTGCTGATATGCCTGTTAGGTGGTGTATGTATTACCCTGGAGATAATACAAAAGCTATCATTGCAACAGAAACGGGCGTTTTTACAACAGATTTGATTAATGGAAGTTCAACTGTTTGGAATGCAAGCAGCAGTTTCCCTGTAGTAAGAACCGATATGATTAAATACAGAGAAAGTGATGGTACAATGATTGCAGCTACACATGGAAGAGGTTTGTGGTCCACAACTGTATCACCCTGTTCATCTCCAACCATTTCTATTGCTGCATATAATTCTCTATGTCTTTCTCAAACACTTAATTTAACTTCAACTTCTGATCAGCCAACTGCAACTTACAGTTGGAGTGGACCAAACAGTTTCACCTCCACTCAATTAAGTCCATCGATCTCTAATGTTACTTTAGCTGCTGCGGGAAGATATACTTTAACTGCAGTCTATGATGGTTGTACTACATCGACATCAATAAATATTGTTGTAAATTCTCTGCCATCAACACCCACTGCCAATTTGGTACAACCAACTTGTACTGTCAATACCGGAACTGTAAAAGTTTCTTCTGTTTTAACAGGTTTGACTTTTAGCCTTAATGGAGTTGATTATTCCAATACAACAGGTGTTTTTAATAATGTCTCAATTGGAACCTATAATTTGACTTGCAGAAATTCAAACGGCTGTATTTCTACAAACAGAATTGTTACAATCAATCCTCAACCATCCATTCCTGCTTTACCAACTTCCAATATTTCTCAACCAACTTGTACTGTAAATACTGGAACCATAACAGTTACTTCATCTTTAATCGGATTATCTTTTAGTATAGATGGCCTTAACTTCACAAATACAACGGGAATTTTTACAAATGTTAATCCAGGAATTTATAATCTGATTGCCAAAAGTAATTCAAGTGGTTGTTTGTCTCAGGTATCTGCAATAAGTGTTAATAATCAACCTGCTATACCCAATGCACCATCAGTTTCGTTTGCTCAACCCACTTGCAACGTAAGCACTGGAACAGCAACTATTACTTCTTCATTAACTGGGTTGTCATTTAGTAATGACGGATCTAATTACTTAAATACTTCAGGAATCTTCACCAATCTTTTATCTGGTTCATATAATTTTACTGCAAAAAATATTACTACGGGTTGTATTTCTTCAATAACTGCGGGTGCAATAAATACCCAACCGTCTTCACCTTCATCTCCAACAGCGAATGTATTGCACCCAACCTGCACCGTTAGTACCGGAACTTTGACCGTAAGTTCTACACTGTCAGGATTGACTTTTAGTATTAATGGGATTGATTATTCAAATAATACAGGTGTTTTTAATTTTTTGATTCCTGGTAATTATAATCTTACATCAAAATATAATTCCAATGGTTGTATTTCTTCACCTTCTATTATTACTGTAAACAATCAACCATACATTCCTGTTCCACCAATCATTACGTTGACTCACCCTACCTGTACTATAAACAAAGGGACAGCTACAGTTAGTTCAAGCTTAACTGGCATGTCCTTCAGTAATGACGGACTATATTATAATAATACTAATGGACTATTTAGTAATCTATCATCGGGTACATATAGTTTTACTGCTAAAAGTAATTTGAGTGGTTGTGTTTCAGGTATAACAACAGGAATAATTAATAATCAACCCCCAACACCTGCTGTACCTTCAGTTAGTATAACTCATCCAGCCTGTACAGTCAATACAGGGTCAGTATCTGTTAATTCTACTTTAACCAATCTTTCTTTTAGTATTGATGGTCTTGATTCAAATACAACGGGTATTTTTAATGGACTTGTTTCAGGAAATCATACAATTACTGCAAAAAATTTATTGTATGGTTGTGTTTCAAATGTAGGTACGTTTACAATAAATTCCATTCCTCAAATTCCTATAAAACCCAATGCAGTCAATACAAGTATTTGTGATTCAGGATTGGCTGTTTTGATTGCTTTGCACTCTACAGATGAAACTATTGACTGGTATAATTCCTCATCAGGAGGAGATTTGGTTTTACAGAATCGGGATAGTTTAATTCTAATGTTGAATAGTTCTTCAACATTTTATGCTCAATCAAAATTAAATTCAACCGGTTGTAATTCAATAGAAAGAACACCTGTGATTGCAACAATTAAAAAAAGTACTTATAGTTATTTCAATGCTTATGCATGTAATCAATATTTATGGCACGGCAGGATATTGGATAGTAATGGCACTTATATATTTTCAGGAACCAATTCTGTTGGATGCGATAGTATCGAAACTTTAAATTTGATAGTGACAAATAACGATATATCATTAGAATTGACAATTTTACTGGAAGGATATGTGAATATCGATTATTCTATGGTCAATGCTTTGTATGATTTACAAATCAGTTCGGACAGTAATTTGGTAGATTCTATAGAAATAAATCTTTGGAGTCCAAATAATTTGGGAAATGAATTTCCTGATTATACATGCAAAACAACATTGACTACTAATGCAAAAGCCCAAGCGGTTTTTCCTTGTGCAACAATAGGAAAATACTATTATGTTGCAGTAAAGCATAGAAATACTATAGAAACATGGAGTAAAAATCCGGTTCTTATTAAATTAAACAATTACTATAATTTCAGTGATTCTGTTAATCATTCGTTTGGAAATGGAATTAATCCACCTATTAAATATATTGGCAGTGGTAAATTTGCAGCATATAGTGGGGATATTAACCAAGATGGTAGTGCCGATGTATTGGATCTTCAAGATGTAGAAAATGATGCTTATCAATTTCAATTTGGTTATATAAATTCTGATTGTAATGGTGATGGTGCAGCCGATGCTCTTGATATGCAAATAATTGAAAACAATAGCATGTTATTTATTTATAAAGCTAGACCCTTATAATTATTTCCTTTATTTTATCTAACAAATTGATTTTCAGTTTATTAGACTTATTAATGTTGTTTTCAGAAAAAAAAGTAACTTTAATATATTTTTAACTAAAATCATTCCAATGCGAACCCTTTTTATTCTCCTGATTTTGGGTGTTTTTCCTTTTATATCTACAGCACAAACACCAGTAGTAATGGCTAATCAATCTTCAGGAACATACACTGAAAATTTTGCTGACATTGCAAACTGGGCAAATAATTTTGCTACGGGTATTGGAGCAAGTGCATGGGGATCCGTTGCTACAAACACATCAGGAACTTCCGGAGATGGAATAAAAATATCAACGTCTACTGCAACTTTTACTTCGAGTACGAGTGGGGGTGTCCAAAAAGGAACAGGTAATATCATGTTGCTTTCTACTTCTACAACCAATTCTTGTGCCATCGATTTTTATGTAAATTTCAGTGGAGTTAATGCTGGTTCTATCAGTTTTGATTTATCAACTGTATTCAACAGTACTGGCGACAGAGATTCTAAACTTAAATTATTTTATACCCTTGATGGAGTTACGTATACCGAAATTACTGGTACTAATTTGCCATTTACAGCAAGAAATAATGTGGCATCAAGTGCATCTGTGTCTGTAGTATTACCTGCAGCATTAAATAATGCATCCAATGCTAGATTAAGGTTCTATGAATATAGCACCACAACCGGTACAACTCCATCAGGTAGCCAACCAAAAATCAGTATTGATAATTTAGTTCTTACTGCATCTGCAAACAATACTCCTTGCACAACACCCTCAAATCAACCAACCGGACTTACTATTGTCAATGTAAGCAGCAATAGTGCAAGTGCTTCATTTAATGCTGCAGTTCCTTCAGTAAACAATTATTTGATTTTATTGGGAAACAGCCAAACACTTACATCTTATCCAGTTAATGCTACTAGTTATGTATCAGGAGATAACATTGATGACGCTACGGTTATTTCGGTTGGTAATAGTACAAGTTTCTCGTTGAGTTCATTGAGTCCCTCTACAACTTATTGGGTATTTGTTTTCTCATTGAATAATATGTGTACCGGTGGTCCATTGTATTTAATTAATAATCCTTTGTCAGCTTCGTTTACAACTACTTCGGGCATTCTACCTTGCACAAATCCTTTGAGTCAACCAACTTCATTGTCTTTTCCTACAATTGTAGCAAGCGGAATTCAGGCATTATTTAACGCAGCAACAAATGCTGATGAATATTTAATTGTTCGAAGTTCTGTTGCCCAGCTTAGCAGAAATCCTGTAAATGCCCAATCGTATAGTTTTGGTGACACTTTGGGTGGAGGAATTGTTGTCAGTACAGGATCTGATACTTCTTTCATTGATGACTCATTGTCTGCGTCAACTACCTATTATTATACAATTTTTGCAGTAAATTCTCAGGATTGTTCCAATGGGCCTATTTACAATAT
>CAMCAY010000058.1 GCA_945872815.1 Chitinophaga pinensis | reverse complement strand
TATCAATTTTTTATGCGGTTTTTTTCTTTTTTAGTTATTAGAAATAATATCGTAAATGATTTTAGTCATAAATGTTTATTTTAATTATTCGTTATACTTATTATTTTATTTTTTATAAATATAATTGAGTTTTTAAAATGTAAAATAATCAAATAAAGATTATTCTTTTTAACAAACAAGTTGATTATTAGTGCAGTATGGAGAGTGGAATTGATTGATTGTCCAATGAAATATTTCTGCAATATTAGAAAGGGGGAAGCCGATTAATTTATATGTATATATACTAAAATTAATTCGGTAAATATGTAATACCTAGCATTTAAATGGAGTATACTATCAATCTTCGGTAATTTTTTCATCAACTGCATTGGCAACAACAGCAGAACTCATTTTTTTAAGAGGATTATTACGCTGCGCATCAAATTCTGTTCTATTGTTGATGATGTCAATACAACTATACAAGGCCTGTCTGGTAGAGGTCTCGTCCGCAATTCCCTTTCCTGCAATATCAAATGCAGTTCCATGATCTGGTGAGGTTCTCACTGCCTTTAACCCAGCTGTGAAATTGATGCCTTCTCCCATAGAAAGCGATTTAAACGGAATCAACCCTTGATCATGGTACAATGCCAACACTCCATCAAATTTTTCATGCTGACCTCTTGCAAAAAAAGCGTCTGCGCTGTACGGACCAAAACACAAAATATCTTTTCTTTTAGCTTCAGTGACTGCGGGTTTGATAACTTCGATTTCTTCTTTCCCAATTAATCCTTCATCACCGGCATGAGGGTTCAATCCCAATATCGCAATCTTAGGTTTGATGATGCCAAAATCTCTTTTTAATGATTGGTTCATCAAATTGAGTTTGCTGACAATTTTATCTTTTGAAATAACTGACGCAACATCCTTTACGGCAACATGTTCTGTAAGCAATCCTACCCTCATATTCTCAGCAACCATCAGCATCAGCACATCATTTACACCAAAAAGTGCTTTGAAGTAAGGAGTATGGCCTGTGTAATTAAAACTGGAAGACTGTATGTTTTTTTTATGAATAGGTGCTGTAACTAATCCATGAATTTTTTCAGCTTTAAGTGCTTCAGCGGCTATGGAAAGACTCTTGATAGCATAAGCACCGCCGATGTCGTTCATTTCTCCGGGAGTAATTGCTACATCTTCTTCCCAGCAATTGTATAGGTTTACTTGCTTTGGATTAATTTTAGAAGAATCCTTGATTATGGCAAAATTAATATTTACCTCAGGCATTGATTTACGATAAAAATTGATGGCTTTATTGTTGGCAAATACAACAGGAGTACAAATGTCTAGTATCCTGGAGTCGCTCAATACCTTAATAATTAATTCAATTCCTATTCCATTGATATCCCCACAAGTAAATCCGATAACCGGCTTGCGATCTGTTAATACGCTCATATATCATTGCTTTATCCAGTAAAAATACAACTTCTTTAATGATTAATTGATGAGCAAACCCTTTAATGGAAATAAGACTGAGTTATTTCAGCAATATGTGCAGTTAATTGATTTTAAAAACTGGTTTCTATTTCAATATTTCTCTGCCTATGACCAATTTCTGAATTTCACTTGTACCTTCTCCAATGGTACACAATTTACTGTCTCTGTAAAACTTCTCAACAGGAAAATCCTTGGTGTAACCATACCCACCAAAAATCTGAATCGCATCTGTACTAATTTCTACTGCAATTTCACTGGCGTAATATTTTGCCATGGCCGATTCCTTTGTCATTGGCAGACCCTTCATTTTCAAATCACATGCCTGATGTATGAGCAATTCTGCACACTCTATTTTTGTAGCCATGTCCGCCAATTTAAAAGAAATTGCTTGAAAATTTGAAATGGGCTGATCAAATTGTTGCCTTTCTTTTGAATACTTCAATGCCGCTTCAAATGCGCCTTTTGCAATTCCAAGACTAAGTGCGGCAATAGAAATTCTTCCTCCATCTAGTATTTTCATTGCTTGTTTAAATCCATCTCCTACCTCGCCCAATCTGTTTGAATCTGAAATTATGCAATTGTCAAAAATCATTTCTGCGGTTTCACTGGCGCGCATTCCGAGTTTGTTTTCTTTTTTTCCAGCACTGAAACCAGGTGTATTACGGTCTACTATAAACGCAGTAGAATTGTTTTTTGCCCTTGGCTCACCTGTTCTGCAAATTACTACTGCCACATCACCTGATTTACCATGAGTAATCCAGCTTTTTGTTCCATTGATTCGCCAATTATCGCCTTCCTTTACTGCAGTGGTTTTCATATTTCCCGCGTCGCTTCCAGTATTGGGCTCTGTAAGTCCCCATGCTCCAATAAACTCTGCAGTAGAAAGTTTGGGCAGATATTGTTGCTTTTGATTTTCATTTCCAAAAGTCAAAATATGATTGGTGCAAAGTGAATTGTGTGCAGCCAATGACAGACCAATTGAACCGCAAACTTTGGCAACTTCCTGAATGATGACATTGTATTCAAAATATCCCAAGCCGGTTCCTCCATAAGTTTCGGGCACTAAAATGCCCATCAAACCTAATTTTCCCATCTCTTTGAAAACTTGCAAAGGAAATTCCTGTGACTCATCCCAAACCATTAAATTTGGACGGATATGCATGTTTGCAAAATCTCTTGCAGTTTGCGCGGCTTGTAAAGAAATCTCATCCTGAATAAAATCCATAAAAGCAAATTTTTCTTTGCAATTTACCGAATATAAAATACCAACAACTGTTAGTTTCTATAATTGTTTTATCGCTAAATAATGTACAATTTTATTGTATGATTTACCATCGATAATTGGTATTTTTTGAATATCCTCTAATGATTTGTAATATCCATGTTGATTGCGAAAATTGATGATTGCCGAAGCAAATTTGTACCCAATATAAGGGTGCAATTTCAACTGCTCTAAGGAAGCCTTATTGATGTCTATTAAATTTATTACCATGTCCTCAATTTTGAGTCTATTTTTTATCTTTTGGAAAATTGTATCTGAAAGCCCCCATACTTCTGCGATTTGATCAACTGTATAAAATCCTCCCAATTTGTTTCTGAATAAAATGATCCTTCTTGCTAATACAGTCCCTATTCCTTGCAATGTTGCAAATTGCCCTGAATCAGCCGTATTGATATTGATGATATTGTTTTTTGGGAAGCTCATTTTATTTATCGTCATAACAGGATGAATTGTTGAGCTGACATTGCTTTGTTTGATTTTTACATAAGGAATCAATTTTTCTGCAAGAATTGGCGATAAACCCCAAATCTTTTTTAAATCATCGGGGGTTTTAAAATGGCCGCCTTTCGACAAATATTTTTTTATGGTTAGAATCGTTTTGTCATTTACGCCAAATTTTTTCCAATCATTTTCTGATAAATAATTGGGGTCGAAGTGAAATAAATGAAGGTTTGCATCGGATTTTTTTTCTGTGAATATTGATTGCTGTTGTTGTCGTTGAAACGTAATAGATGCACGGTTTTCGGATGCTTTTTCCAAGGCAATACATGCATTTAACAACCTATTGTTATCCGGAATTTTCTCCACAAATAGCTTAGAAATAAGTTGAGGTGAAAGCATTATCAGGATGTTGACAATCAACACAACCAATATCCCTTTTTTTTCTTTTTTTGTCAAATAGAATATATGATGTTCGTCTCTGTTACGCATGCGCGAAAGATAGAAACGAAACAAAGAAATCAGAAAGGAAAATCAGCAGGATTATCAGCAGAAAATCTCTTGGAAATCATGGGCAAGCTGAATACCATCAGGCAGTTCCTTATTGATTTCTGCATGCTTGCCCAATTGATGACTGATATGGGTGAAATAAGTTTGAGGAACTTTGGTTTGCTTTGCAACATCAATTGCCTCTTGAAGTGTAAAATGTGAAAGATGCTTTTCTTTCCGCAATGCATTCAACACTAAAATTTTACTGCCGATAATTTTCGACAACTCTTGTTCTTCAATTCTGTTGGCATCTGTGATGTAAGTAAAGTCTCCAAATCTAAAGCCCAACACCGGCATTTTATAATGCCAAACTGAAATTGCAGTTACAGGAATATCTCCAATGAAGAATGTAGTATCCTGAATATCATGAAGATTTATTTCGGGCACTCCGGGATATTTATGGTCGTCGAAAATATAACTGAATTCTTTTTTCAAAGCCTTTTGAGTTATCTCATTAGCATATACTTTCATTGGTTGCTGATGAAAATAATTGAAGGCTTTGATATCATCCAATCCTGCAACATGGTCTTTATGGGGATGTGTAAAAATAACGGCATCCAGTTTTTTTACTTTTGCCTCCAGCATCTGCATACGAAAATCTGGCGTGGTATCAACCACAATAGTGGTAGTATCGCTTTCAACCAAAATGCTGCTTCTAAGCCTGTTGTCTTTTTTATCAGATGAAATGCAAACATTACAGTCACAGGCAATCATTGGAACTCCACTGCTTGTTCCGGTACCTAAAAAAGTTATTTTCAATTTTGGGGAAAACATGCTGATAAGATAAAAACAAACACAAAATTATGAAAGACAAATTCCGTTGAAGCCAAATTTATTTATGAACAGCGGCTGACATCAATTCATCGTAAAGTTTTTGACTTTCGTGAGTCAACTCATCAATATTGATGTTTAATAATGGGAGAAGGTCTATTAAGGTATTTATTCTTCCCTCCGTTTGTAAAAACTTATTCAATACCACCACCTTCTTTTCTTGAAGTATGCAATATCCACTTTGAAAAGTGCCCCTTTCATATCGAATGATATAACTAGCTTCTTCAACAATTCTTTCAACTTTATCTAAGGTATGCTGAGTAAATTTTATCATATATAAACCTTGATGAATTTGAATTTTCATCTGTACTGCAACTTCAAATATTTATCACTGATTCTAAAATTTACTTTTCAACAAACGTTGATAAAAAGTTTTAACCGTTGTTTAAATCTTGTAATTGTTTATTTGGAAGTCATTCTGATAACCGGAACGATCATCTCTTCCAGACTAATTCCCCCATGCTGAAATGTATTTCTATAATAATTTACGAAGTGATTATAATTATTGGGATAACATAAAAAAAGATCTCCTTTTGCAAAAATATACGACGAATTAATATTAGGAACGGGAAGCCCTGCTTCTTTTGGATCTCTGAATGCCAATACATCCCGGGATTCATAATCTAAATTCCTGCCATGCTTATACCTTAGATTGGCTGTTGTTTGCTTGTCGCCAATCACTTTTGCAGGCGTTCTTACCCTGGTACTGCCATGATCTGTAGCAACAATCAATTGAATATTTTTATCTGCAATTTTTTTTACTGCCTGATGAAGTGGACTATGTTCAAACCAGCTTGCAGTTAAACTTCTGTAACTTGTTTCGTCACCTGCAAGCTCTTTTAATACCTCCATTTCGGTACGTGCATGACTGAGCATATCTACAAAATTGTAAACAATCACATTCAAATCGTTTTGAAGCAGGTTGTGTATATTGTCTACCAACTTTTGACCATCTGAATTGTTTGTGATTTTTGTATAAGAAAATTTAATATCCCCTTTTCCTATTCTTTTTAAATGAGCCCTGAGAAAATCTTCTTCAAAAAGATTTTTGCCTCCTTCTTCATCATCATTTTTCCACTTATCAGGAAAGTTCTTTTCGATATCAATTGGCAAGAGACCCGAGAATATTGAATTACGGGCGTATTGAGTGGCAGTTGGCAAAATGGAATAAAATGTATCTTCCTCATGAATTCTGAAGCTGTCTGCAAAAATAGGTTGTATCGATTTCCATTGATCAAATCTCAAATTGTCAATCAGTACAAAAAACAAGGGCGTGTTTTTTTGTAAATGAGGCAATACTTTAAACTTAAGTAAATTATGGCTCATGATAGGAGCATCCTCGCTTTTAGGCGACACCCAAGAGGCATAGTTTTTCGATATGAATTTAAAAAACTCATTGTTTGCTTCATGCTTTTGTGTGTTAAACACTTCTTGCATCTCCGGACTGTCACTTTTCTGCATTTCCAGTTCCCAATACACCAATTTTTTATAGATTTCTGTCCATTCCTGAAAACCAGGATTGTCATTCAATGCAGAGAACAATGCACTGAATTCCTGTTGGTAAGCTGCGGTGGTTTTTTCTGCCACCAAGCGTTTATTATCAATTAGTTTTTTTAAACTCAACCAAACCTGATTGGGATTAACGGGCTTAATCAGGTAATCGCTGATTTGACTTCCAATTGCCTCGTCCATTAAATTCTCTGCTTCATTTTTCGTTATCAACACCACAGGCAAATTGTTGTTGATCTCTTTAATTCGCTGCAACACCTGTAATCCCGACATTCCGGGCATTGTTTCGTCCAACAATACAACATCTGCAAAATTTGACTTTACAAATTCAATCGCATCAAATCCATTGGTATGCGTGTGAACTTCATACCCTTTGTTTTCCAGGAAGATTATTTGAGATTGCAGACTGTCAATTTCATCATCAACCCATAAAATGATTGGTTTGGACATAGTTGTATTTTAAATGAAGAAAAAAATGAAATGAAGCGATTCAAACACAAATGTAAATTTTTACCGAATGGATATGTAGCTTTGTCAAATACTTTTAATGAATTTAACAGATCATTCCGAATTTAACTCTGATCGATGCGTTTTAATAAAATTATCAATGACCCTGTGTATGGGTTTATTACATTGGATGATGAATTGCTGATTAAAATCATCTCTCATCACTATTATCAAAGACTGAGAAGAATCAGCCAAATGGCCATGGCTCAATTGGTATATCCCGGCGCAGTTCATTCCAGATTGCATCATTCTTTGGGAGCATACCATTTAATGCGTTCCGCTTTACAAGAACTAATCAACAAAGGAGTTGAAATTACCGCAGAGGAGCAACAAGCAGCTAAAATATCCATTTTGTTGCATGATATTGGTCATGGGCCTTTTTCCCATGCCTTGGAACATGTTCTCGCAGAAAATTTACACCATGAAGAGTTGTCTCTTTTACTGATGAAAGAACTCAACAAGGAATTTGACGGAAAACTTCAAATGGCTTTGGACATTTTTACAAATCAATACCCTAAAAAATTTTTACACCAGTTAATCAGCGGCCAACTGGATGTTGACAGAATGGATTACCTCACCCGTGATAGTTTTTTTACCGGCGTAAACGAAGGTGTAATTGGCTATGACCGCATTTTAAAAATGCTGACTGTCCATGATGGAGAGTTGATGATAGAAGAAAAAGGAATTTACTCGATTGAAAAATTTTTAGTGGCCAGAAGACTCATGTATTGGCAAGTATATCTTCACAAGACTGTACTATCTGCAGAACAAATGCTACAAAAAATAATTAAGCGTGCCAAGTTTATCGGTGCTTCATGTCAGGAACCTCTCAATAAAATCATACAACAAAACTCCTCTGTTATTTCCCTGGAAGAATTTTGCAACATTGATGATTTTGACGTAATGATGGCTATCAAAAACTGGTGCAAGCATGAGGATGCGGTTTTGTCTTTTCTATGCAACGGAATCATTCATAGAAAATTATTAAAAATCAAATACAGCAATACCCCTTTCAGCGATTCAGATATTTCAACTTGCAAAAAACGGGTTATGTCAAAACTAACTATTTCTGAAGAGGATACCAATTGGTTGGTTTATACAGGCGAAGCAACCAGCAGCACCTACAATATTGAAAATGAGCATATCAAAATATTATTCAAAAACGGAAATGTGAAGGATATTACCGAAGTTGACAATGCCCTTATCAATGAAAATATGAGAGGCACTGTTAAAAAACATTACATTTGCTATCCTGAATAACACAACTTTATTTGTATTTTATGCAATTCAGCGCATCTCAAATAGCTCAACTCATTCATGGCAGTATTGAAGGCGATGCCGACATTACCGTTGATTCTTTTGGTAAAATAGAAGAAGCCAAATCGGGGCAGCTGGCTTTTTTAGCCAATCCAAAATACGAGGAATATCTATACACCACCCAAGCATCCATTATTATAATCAATCAACAGCTCGTTCTTAAACAAGCACTAACGGCTACGATTATACGCGTTTCGGATGCATATACCGCATTTGCAACTTTGCTTGACATGTATCAGCAAGTTCAAAATCAGCAACTATCAGGTATTCAGGAACCATCGATTATACATTCCTCGGCAGTAATAGATGAAAATGTATTTATTGGAGCATTTGCTTTTGTGAGTGAAGATGTAAAAATCGGGAAAGGAACTAAAATATATCCAGGGTCTTTTGTAGGTAAAAACGTTAAAATAGGAGAGAATAGCATCATCCATCCTGGTGTAAAAATTTATCACAATTGTATTATCGGGTCAAATGTTGTTATACATGCAGGAACAGTAATTGGTAGTGATGGATTTGGGTTTGCCCCTCAACAAGACGGAACTTATAAAAAAGTGCCACAAATTGGAAATGTAGTTATAGAAGATCATGTAGAAATAGGTGCAAATACAACAATTGACAGAGCCACAATAGGCAGTACATTTATCAGAATGGGCGTAAAACTCGACAACCTTGTACAAATTGCCCATAATGTTGAAGTAGGTGAAAATACTGTTATAGCCGCACAAGCCGGCATCAGCGGAAGCACTAAAATCGGAAAGAACGTAATGATTGGAGGACAAGCAGGAATTGCAGGCCATCTGCAAATTGCAGACGGCACCAAAATTAATGGTCAATCCGGCGTTGTGAAAACTATCTCCAAAACAAATACCACCGTAACCGGTTATCCAGCAAATGATTTCAGAGCATATCTAAGAAGCCAGGCTGTTGTAAAAAATCTTCCTGAACTGGAGAAGAGAATTATTGAATTGGAAGCCATCATTAAAAAACTTCACAAAGACACCTGATTAATTTGCCTAATAAGTAGGCTTGCGACTGAAATAATTGGAATATCTTTGCAAAAATTTCAAATGTCGCATGGATAAGAATTTTAACCCTGATAAGCAACATACAATCGCCAAGGAAGTTAGTATTTCAGGAACCGGTTTGCATACAGGGATTAACGTAGATATGACATTAAAGCCCGCTAATCCGGGATTTGGATTTCAATTTCAAAGAATTGACCTACCCGGAACACCTGCTATTAAAGCGGACTGCGATCTGGTGACAGATACCTCAAGAGGAACTACTCTGGAACAAAATGAAGTAAAAGTAAGTACAGTTGAACATATATTAGCTGCATTGGTTGGAATGGGAGTAGATAATTGTCTAATTGAAATCAATGGACCTGAAATCCCAATCATTGACGGAAGCAGTGGTCCTTTCATCGATATCATTGAAAAGGCAGGAGTAGTAGAACAGGAAGCTGCAAAAGCTTGGTACAGCATAGATACCAATATCTCTTTCTATGATGAAAATAAAAGAGTAGAAATGACTGCTCTTCCTGCTACCAAATATGAAATTACTACTTTGATTGATTTTAACAGTCCGGTTTTAGGTACTCAGCATGCCGGATTAAAATCAATGAATGAGTTTAAAACTGAAATTGCACCCTGCAGAACTTTTTGTTTTTTACATGAACTGGAAATGCTGATTGACAATAATCTTGTGAAAGGTGGGGATATCAACAATGCAATTGTTGTGGTTGACAAACCTGTTAACGATGAAGAGATGTCGAGATTGGCAAAAGCTTTTGGAAGAGCCAAGGTAGAAGTAAAAACAGAAGGTTACTTAAATAACTTAGAGCTTCGTTTTCCAAATGAACCTGCTCGTCATAAATTATTGGATGTGGTTGGAGACCTAGCTTTGATTGGCTATCCGATAAAAGCTCAGATTATTGCAAACAGGCCCGGCCACAGCAGCAATGTTGAGTTTGCAAAAAAAATCAAACAATACATCAAAAAAAACAAACACACAAAAGACATTCCATTATACAACCCGGATCAACCGCCCGTTTATAATTTGCAGCAAATTGAAAAAACTTTGCCGCACAGATATCCCTTTTTACTCGTAGATAAAATAATTGAGCTTACTGACAATTGTATTGTTGGTATAAAAAATGTCACATTCAACGAGTTTTTCTTTCAGGGACATTTTCCCGGAAACCCGGTAATGCCCGGTGTATTACAAATAGAAGCTCTTGCTCAAACTGGAGGCATTCTTTGCATCAATGCAATGCCAGAAGGGAATTACGACACTTATTTTTTAAAAATAGATAATTGCAAATTCAAGCAAAAAGTAATTCCCGGAGATACCATGATTTTGAAAATGGAACTAATTGAACCCATCAGAAGGGGAATTTGTGTTATGAAAGGAAGTGTATACGTTGGAAATAAACTTTGTACTGAAGGTGAATTTACCGCTCAATTGGTTAAAAGAAACTAGTTAAATCAATCTCCAATTATCATTAAATAACAAACAGCTTTATGATTCATCCGCATACATACATACATCCGAATGCTAAGCTTGCGCCCAATGTAAAAATTGATCCTTTCTCCGTTATACATCAAAATGTTGAAATCGGAAGTGGCACCTGGATTGGAAGCAATGTGACCATTATGGAGGGAGCCAGAATTGGAGAAAACTGCAGAATATTCCCCGGTGCTGTTATAGCAGGTATACCTCAGGATTTGAAATACGAGGGAGAAAATACTACGGTAATAATTGGAAACAACACTACCATTCGTGAATTTGTAACAATCAATCGAGGCAGTAAAGACAAATGGACTACTAAAGTCGGAGATAATTGTTTAATCATGGCTTATAGCCATATTGCTCATGACTGCGTTATTGGCAACAATTGTATAATGAGTAATAACTGCCAGGTTGCAGGTCACGTAATGATAGGCGATCATACGATTCTTGCGGGCATGTGTGCTGTCCATCAGTTTGTTCAAATAGGCCAGCATGCTTTCGTTGCAGGAGGCTCTTTGGTAAGCAAGGATGTTCCTCCTTATATTAAAGCAGGTAGAACTCCATTAAGCTATGCTGGGGTAAATTCTGTTGGATTAAAACGAAGAGGATTTTCACTCGAAAGAATCAATCACATCTTGGATATATACCGAATCATTTATAATAAAAACATGAACACTTCTCAAGCCCTGAATTATATTGAAGAAGAACTATTGGCAACAGACGAAAGAGATGAGATTGTAACATTTATTCGTGAAAGCGGAAGAGGTATCATTAAACGCTTCAGTAAAGGAAGTATGGATGATGAATAAAAACAACATTCTCTATAATTCATAGATTCGCTCTTTTATTTCATTTTTATGGAAATAAAACTCATTCATCTCGGTAAAAGATTTAATCGGGAATGGATTTTTCGCAATATTGATTACACCTTTAACAGCAGCAACTGCTATGCAATTACCGGATCAAATGGTTCTGGAAAATCTACGCTGCTGCAGGTAATAGCAGGTTCAATGATGCATAACGAAGGGGAAATTAAATATACCAATCAGAACTTACCCGATACCAATCCTTCAGAAAAAATTTTTAAAAACATTGCTATTGTTGCTCCTTACCTTGAATTGATTGAAGAAATGACAGCAGGAGAAATGATTCAATTTCATCGCATATTCAAACAACTTACAAACTCGGATGCTGAAATTTTACAAACAATTGGTCTCACCCATGCAGAAAACAAACAAATCCGATATTTCAGCAGTGGCATGAAACAAAGACTGAAGCTGGGTTTGGCATTTTTCAGCAATACAGAAATATTGTTGCTTGATGAACCCTGTACTAATCTTGACAACGCAGGAATTGAACTTTACCACAAATTAATCCAATGTCACTCTCAACAAAAATTGGTCATTGTTTGCAGTAACGACAAAACAGAATATAATTTTTGCAAAGAAATTATTTGTATTGAAAAATACAAATAACCCTACCGCTTACTCGCAATTAATAAATTAAGATCTGTATATTTTAAATCAAATCTTTCACTTAGATAGAAATTAGTGAGGCTACCTTTAAATAAATAAATACCACTTCTGATATTCATCTTATGCCATACTATATTGTCAATACCACCGTCTTCACCCGTTTCCAATAACAAGGGCATTAATACATTGCTGATGGCCTGTGATGCTGTTCTGGCAAAGCCACTTGGAATATTTGGCACACAATAATGTATTACATCAAATTTGGTGAACGTGGGATTTTCATGTGATGTTACCATACTTGTTTCAAAGCAACCACCATGATCGATACTGACATCCACGATTACAGCTCCAGGTCTCATATTGCTGACCATTTCCTCTGATACTACAACTGGTGTTCTTCCTGCAGCTCCACTCAATGCACCAATGGCTACATCACATGTTTTCAATTGTTTACTCAAAATCTTGGGCTCTATCACCGAAGTCCACATCCTTACCCCAATGTTATTTTGCAAACGCTTTAATCTGTATATGCTGTTATCAAATACTTTTACACTTGCTCCCATTGCCAGTGCTGTTCTGGCTGCATATTCTCCAACAATTCCTGCTCCTATGATAATAACTTTTGTAGGTGGTATGCCACTGATACCTCCTACAAGAACACCCTTGCCATTGTTTGCATTGCTGAGGTATTGACCGGCAATTAATACAACCGCACTGCCCGCTATTTCACTCATACTCCTTACAATTGGATTATGACCACTGTCATCTTTCAGATTTTCAAAACTGATGGCTGTCACTTTTTTATCCATCATTTTCTCCAAAATACTTTTTTTCATGATAGCCATGTGTATCGGAGAAATAATATTGGTATTAGGTTTTAGCAATTCACAATCCTCCTCACTGACAGG
>CAMCAY010000057.1 GCA_945872815.1 Chitinophaga pinensis | reverse complement strand
AACATTATCTATTACACAAACAGGAGGTAGTTTTGCTCAAACAATCTATGTTCAATTTAAGCCAACTGCCGAATTGAGTTATAATGGAAATATACCTGTATCAGGAGCCGGTGCAAATGCAACTGCTAATGTAGCCGTTACAGGAAGTGGTAAAATTTCTACTGGAACAGTTTTAAGTGGAGATTCTTTATCTATTTCTTCAAATATTGAAATTGTAGGCGGCGAAATTACTGATACTGGTTGTACCAGTGTAATTGCATATGGTATTGAATACAGCGGAATTACTGGATTCATTACAGGTACAGGATTTAAATCGTATTCTAACAATATCAATAATAATAAATTCACCAGTAGATTAACGGGTCTGGTTCAAAATTCAGCTTATTATTACAGAGCTTTTGTAACAAACACAGGAGGCACCGCTTATGGAGAACAGAAAATGTTCTTTACCCCGGCATTGAGCGATGGATTTATTGTAAACCCAAGTCCAATAAAAACTGGTGGAAATGTTCATTATACTTTGAGCGATATCAAGCCCGGTCATTATGAAATAAAATTAATCAACGCTCTTGGTCAGTTAGTGTTCCAAAGGGAGTCTATTATTCAGGTTAACTTTATGGATGATAATTTTATTCTACCTACAAATATTCCGGCAGGAATGTATTTCTTCCAGATCGCAAGTCCAGAATTCAGAATTCAAAAACCTGTAGTAGTTATTCAATAGAATAGATTATTCGATTTACTAATAGGCTGTCCCAAAAAGGCAGCCTATTTTTTTTTAAAATGTCAACTTGACAGCAAACCTATATTGGTACTCAATTTGAGTATATCTAAAAAAATAATTTATCATGCAAAAAGGAAATATAAGAGTTCAGACGGAAAACATTTTTCCTATTATTAAGAAATTTCTATACAGTGAACATGACATTTTCATCAGAGAACTTGTCAGTAACGCTGTGGATGCTACTCAAAAATTAAAAACGCTTTCATCCATTGGTGAAATGAAAGGAGAATTGGGGGAATTAAGGATTGATATTAAAATTGACAAGGAGAATAAAATTCTTTCAATTTCAGACAGAGGTATTGGAATGACAGGGGAAGAGGTAGACAAATACCTAAATCAGGTTGCATTCAGCGGGGCGGAAGAATTTTTAGAAAAATACAAAGGCCAAAATGAAGCAAGTATCATTGGTCACTTTGGTCTTGGTTTCTACAGTTCTTTTATGGTCAGCAATAAAGTGGAGGTTCTTACAAAAAGTTTCAGAGAGGAGGCTGTTCCTGTGAGATGGGAATGCGACGGCAGCCCGGAATTTATATTGGAAGAAACTAATAAAGAAGACAGAGGTACATCCATTCTAATGCATCTGAATGAAGAGAGTATTGAATTTTTAGAGTCTGAAAGAATAAGAACTGTGTTGCAGAAATTTTGTAAGTTTTTACCTGTGCCTATCTTTTTTGAAGATAAACAAATCAACAATCCTTCACCTGCCTGGACTAAAAAGCCATCAGATCTAACCACTGAAGATTATCAGAATTTCTACAAGGAATTATATCCATTCAGTGAACCACCTTTGTTTTGGATTCATTTGAATGTTGATTATCCTTTCAATCTTACCGGTATTTTATATTTCCCAAAAATCAAACAGAGCTACGAAATTCAAAAAGATAAAATCCAATTATACAGCAATCAGGTATTTGTTACAGATGAAGTAAAAGATATTGTGCCGGAGTTTTTAATGTTGTTGCATGGAGTGATAGACAGTCCGGATATTCCTTTAAATGTAAGCAGAAGTTATTTACAAGGAGATCCTAACGTAAGAAAGATAAATGCTCATATTACCAAAAAAGTAGCGGACAAGCTGGAAGAGATTTTTAATAAAGACAGGAAGTCATTTGAGGAAAAGTGGGAGAGCTTAGGATTGTTTGTGAAATATGGCATGATGACGGATGATAAATTTCTTGAAAAAGCCAACAAGTTTTTTGTGATGGAAGATACTGCGGGTAAATTTTATACAAATGAAGAGTATAAAATCGCAACAGAAACATTACAGAAAAATAAGGATGGAAAACAGGTTGTGCTTTATACAACCAATCCCATCCAACAAGATGTGTTTATTCAACAGGCAATCAAGAAAGGATACATTGTTGTCAAAATGGAAACGCTGGTGGATGCATCATTCATCAATTCCATTGAGATGAAATTAGAAAACACTCAATTTGTAAGAGTAGATTCGGATATCACTGAAAATCTGATTGATAAATCTGAAAATAATGAGAGTGTACTATCAAAAGAAGAAGCTGAAAAATTAAAAACATTGTTCGACAAGCCCTTGGAAGGCATGCAACTGAATGTAGAGGTGAAAGGACTTTCAGAGGATTCAAATCCTGTTACGGCAACCCGTCCTGAATTGATGAGAAGAATGAAAGACATGGCTGCTATCGGAGGCGGAATGTCTGCCTGGTACGCAAGCATGCCTGATGAAGTCAATCTTACTATCAATGGAAATCATCCTATATTCAAGAATATTTTAAAGGAGGCAAATCAGGAAAAGCAAGAAAAAATTGTAAGAAATTTAGCGGATCTGGCACTATTGTCTCAGGGTTTGTTGACAGGAAACAATCTTACAAGCTTTATAAGCAGAAGTGTTGAGTTAATGAATGCCTAGAGAACATAATTACATTCATTTCATTCAACAGGCGAATTAATAAATGTCCCGGATCCAAGCTATCCGGGCTTTTTATTGTTGGGATTTTCTGAAGTCAATAACTTTCATTTGAATACTGATGTTGCCATTATATTCATTTTCTTCAAGAGAGAAAACGATGTCTACAGGTTGTTTATTTTGAAGCAGGTTAAATTTATCCGCCATATTAAAACCTATCCCACTTATCCTGGAATTATTTTGTAACACTTCAAATTTGATGTGTTTGTCTTTTAAAATTTTGGAGTATCCGTTATTGATAATGTTTTTTACAATAAAAACGGGATTCATGTTGTCAGGGCCAAAGGGTTCCATTTGAGACAAGATGTTGAAAAAGCCCAAGTTGATTTCATTGAGATTGATTTCAGCATCAACAATGATTTCGGGGGTTAAAAGTGACTCATCTATGGTATTGCTGGTAACTTCATAGAATTTATCACTGAAAGCTTTCAGGTTCTCCGGAAGCAATGAAAGGCCTGCAGCAGCGAAGTGGCCACCATAGTGAAGCAAATGATCTTTGCATTGGTAGATTGCTTCATACAAATTGAATCCTTTGATGCTTCTCGCACTCCCTGTTATGGTATCGCCGCTTTTCGTAAGAACAATAGTAGGTTTATAGTGATGCTCTATTATCCGAGATGCCACAATGCCAACAACACCTTTGTGCCAATGCTCACGGTAAAGGACACACGCTTTTTTATCGGCGAAAGAATTGTCGGATTGAATTATGTTTAATGCTTCTTGTGTAATATCCGAATCTATTTCTTTTCTGTCTGAGTTGTCAGTTTGTAAAAGAGAGCCGATTTCCATTGCTTTGTTTTCATCCTTTTCAATGAACAATAAAACGGCTTTTTTAGCATCATCCATTCTTCCTGCTGCGTTTACTCTCGGAGCAATTACAAATACCACATTGGTAATGGTCAGTTGCTTCTTAATGCCTCCAAGTTTTATCAAAGCATGGATGCCAGGGGAGGGATTCTTGTTTATTTTGATCATACCATGAAAAGCAAGTATCCTGTTTTCACCTGTTATTGGAACAATATCCGCTGCAATGGCGGTAGCCAACAAATCTAGATAGCATAGATACGATTCTTCATTAAGGTTATAATGAATCGCTAATGCAGTCATTAGTTTAAATCCCACACCACAACCGCATAAATCTTTGTATGGATAATTGCAGTCATGTTGTTTTGGATTTAAAATAGCTGTGGCTTTGGGTAGTATATTTCCCGGTAGGTGGTGATCACAAATGATAAAGTCAATGTTCAAAGATTTGGCATAATCAATTAATTCAACAGAATTAATTCCGCAGTCTAAACAAATAATCAAACTGAAATGATTGTCAGCAGCAAAGTCAATTCCTTTTTTACTGACACCATATCCTTCATTGTATCTGTGTGGAATATAAAAGTCTGAATAGTTTTCATCATACAGTTGATTGATGAATTGATAAAAAGAAGCAACAGCCGTCGTTCCATCAACATCGTAGTCGCCAAAAATCAATATTTTTTCTTTGTTGTTGATGGCAGCTTCAATTCTGTCAACTGCTTTTTTCATATCCTTCATTAAAAAAGGATCATGTAGGCTTTGTAAAGAAGGGCGAAAAAATGCTTTTGCAGCATCAAAAGAGTCAATGCCTCTATTGACAAGTATGGAGCAAATTGTTTTATTTATTTTTAGTGCTTCCTGCAGTGAAATGGTTTTTTTTTCATCAACAGAGAGCAGGTTCCATTTTTTTTCTGTCATTAGTATTTCCTGTCAGTTGTATATAGCACCAGTTCTTCAAGGGCTTTCCTTACTGAAGAATCCGGAAAAGTATGAAGTATAGACAAAGCTGCTGTTTTATATTCAATCATTTTGGAGGTTGCATATTCCATACCTCCGTTTTCCATTACTTTATCAATGACGAATTTAACACTTTGAGGATTTTTATTTTCATTTTTTAAAATGTAAATCAATCGCTTTCTGGTTGTTTTATCAATGTTGTTGAGTGTGTAAATCAACGGAAGCGTAAGTTTTTTTTCTTTGATATCGTTCCCGGTAGGTTTTCCTACTTTTTCATTTCCATAATCAAAAAGATCATCCTTTATTTGAAAGGCAATGCCGACTTTTTCCCCGAATAATTTCATTTTTTCGGAAATTGCTTTGTCTTGTGTTGTACTGTAAGCCCCAATGGCGCAGGCCGAAGAGAGAAGAGAAGCTGTTTTGTTTTTTACAATTTCAAAGTAGATGTCTTCATTTAAATTGAGATTCCTGGATTTTTCCATTTGAAGCAATTCCCCCTCACTCATTTGCTTAACAGCCTCTGAAAGTATATGGAGGTGTTCAAAATCACTATTGGAAGTGGAAAGTAAAAGTCCCCTGGATAAAAGATAATCCCCGACCAAAACGGCTATTTTGTTTTTCCAAATTGCGTTGATGGAAAAAAAACCTCTTCTTTCCATTGATTCATCCACTACGTCATCATGAACCAATGTAGCGGTATGCAACAATTCTACCAAAGATGCCGCTCTATAAGTACTTTCATTTATTTCTCCATTCAGTTTTGCACTCAGAAAAACAAACATCGGTCTGATCTGTTTTCCTTTTCGCTTGATGATGTATTTCATGATGCGATCGAGCAGTGGGGTATCACTTTGCATAGACTCTCCAAACTTTTTTTCAAAAGTTTGCAACTCATTCCCAATAACCTTTTTTATGAAATCCATTGTAAAGTTTGGCAAGTTACTTTAGAAATAGGTTAATATCAAACATTTTTAAATAACGAATGCAGTTTATATGACATGTTAAACACTTCAATTTCCGACAATTTTACCCTTTTTGAAATTCATTTTGCCTTGAAAGCAAATAAATTGAAATAATTTTGGTTATTATTGACTACTTGAATACTTTTGCGAAGTAAATTATTGTATATTTAGAAAATTATTAATCATTAAGTTATGCAAATCAGAAAGTTTAAACTTTTAATGGCAGTGATAGTACTCTTTTCGAGTATGTCTTATGCTCAAAATTCCGGAAGCGGTTATAGTGCATTTGATTCATCTGTAATCACTAAAAAAGGTAAGCCTCAACAAAACCAATTTTTAAATCACGCTTACAATTTTCCTGCTAAGCCAAGAGATATGTGGGAGATTGGTCTTTCAACTGGAGCGTTTACTTTATCTTCTGATGTTTCAGCTGTATTTCCAGTGTTTGGGTTTTCTGCTCATGTAAGAAAATCTTTTGGATATACCTTTTCAATGAGAATGGAATACTTGAATGGAACTGCAAAAGGGTTGAATTGGAAACCTTCTGCTAACTATGCAAAAAATTCTGCTTGGACAAACAATGATTATAAAGGATCAAATGTTTATTACAACTACAAAAACAAAACCCAGGATTTGAGCGTACAAGCTCTTGTATCCTTGAGTAATATCCGTTTTCATAAAGACCATTCAAAAGTAGTTGCTTATGCGGGTGTTGGTTTTGGTGCTTCAGCTTATGAAACAAAAATTAACGCAAGAAACGAATCAACTGGAAATAATTACATTGATTTGTTTAACAATGTTGCCAATAATATCGATGGACAATATTCTAATAGAAAGAATGTGTTAAAAGCACTTAAAGACGGAATGGACGGAACTTATGAGGAAGCTGCTGAAAGTCACAATACTAAAAAAGCGAAAATGGGAAGTCAAACGCTTTGTTTTTCTACTTCCGTTTTGGCTGGTTTAGAATACAAGATTGCAAAAAGAATCAACCTTGCTTTGGAAGATCGTCATACATTTGTTCATGATGATTTATTGGATGGTCAAAGATGGCAAGAGCATCCACAAGGTGATGCTGCACTAACGCCTAATTTCGATACTTACAACTATTTATCCTTAGGACTTAATTTTAATTTAGGTTCAAAATCAGTTGAGCCATTGTGGTGGATCAATCCATTGGATTATGCTTATGGCGAATTGAACAAAGTAAAGAAAATGCCTAAAATTACATTTGATGATGCTGATGGAGATGGTGTTGTTGATCAACTTGATCGCGAGCCAAATACACCTGCTGGTGCTCCTGTTGATGCTCATGGTGTTTCTCAAGATACTGATGGTGATGGAGTTCCTGATTACAAAGACAAGCAATTAATCACTCCATCTGAGTGTCAACCTGTTGATGCTGATGGTGTTGGTAAATGCCCAGAGCCTGATTGCTGCAAGAATCCTCCTAAAGTAGTGAACGAATGTCCTTCAAGCTACCCAAGTCTTTCTTTCAAAAACAATGCTGCTACATTGGAATTAAATGCAAAAGATGTATTATCAGCTGTTTCAAGCAAATTGAAAGCTAATCCAACTTGCACTATTACGGTAAATGGATATCCTGAAGCTTCTAAAGCTTCTCAAGCATTGTGTCAGCAAAGAACAGATGCTGTTAAAACTTTCATGGTTCAAAAATTAGGAATCAGTGCAGACAGAATCACTACAAACTGCGAAATCGGTGGCGGTGATAAGAATACACTTGATATTAAAGCGAACTAATTTTCTAAATACATATTTTACGGAGTGGTCATCATTTGATGACCACTTTTTTTATGCCTGTGTTCATTCTAATTAAGTACCGGGGAAATAATCTGTTAGTCAATATTTACAATTATTGAATAGGCACACAAAATAAATCGTTGATAAGGATGATTTCTTTTGTCATTACCTAATAGAAACCTGTAAGGAGAGAATGGAATGGAACAATAGATTAGATTGGTATTCAGAGGCAATTGTTACTAGATTTTAAAAGCAATGTCTAAAAAGAGAGTAATTGAAGTATAGTAAATGGAGATTGCTTTTATGAAGAAGTTCAAGAAAAAATAGGTGATGGTTAATTATTAAAACGAACAAGTAACTATCTATTCGCCCCTTTGTTCGATGATTTTTCCGCAGAAGCTGCATCATTATTTCTCTTATCAAAAAACATCATTTTTAATGCGATGATAAATAAGAGTGCAGCAAATATTTTTTTGATAGTATCCTGAGGTAGATTGGTTGATATTTTGCCCCCAAAAAAACTCCCCACAATAAATCCTATTGCAATGATTGGTATGATTTTGAAATCCACATAACCATGTTTGTAGTATTGCATCACTCCCAATATTCCAACAGGAAACATGATTAACGCCAATGATGTTCCTTGTGCACTCATTTGAGAAAAACCCAGTAAATACACCAATGCTGGCACAAGAATGATTCCTCCGCCAATTCCTACGAGTCCACTTAAAATGCCTGCAAATATGCCCACAATTATCAAGCTAATGATTGTTTGTATATCCATATTGTTGGTTTGTTTAATCATAAATTAATATCCTAAAAATTGATTGGATATTTTTTTGAAGCACCTGATTTTTCAGTTGATAATTTTATATCCTACTAAAGTGGCGCCAATACCCAAAAAAATACTAAGCGCGATGTAAATCAAAGAGGTTGATAGTTTGCCCTCTTGCAATAGACGAACATTTTCCATACTGAATGCTGAAAAGGTTGTAAATCCGCCGCAAACACCTGTAGTAATAAATATTTTCCAATTGTTGCTGAATCCAGCATATTTAAATCCCAGTCCTGCAAACAAACCTATTAATAAACATCCACTGATATTAATAAAAAAAGTGGCGAAATAAGATTGATTGGTTTTGAAAATCTGCATGATAAAGGCACGGAATACAGTACCTATAAAACCGCCTAATCCGGCGAGGAGTATGTTCTTCATCATGGGGTGTTAGTTAATGGGAAGATTTCCTGAGTAAGTATATTTAAAATCAATTTGCCAATCTTTATTGCGTTTTATGATTTTGATTTCCATTGGTTTATTCATATAATCATTGGAGTAATTGATAATTGTTGTTGAATCATTGATGTCTGCGTACTTGTTGATTTGATAAGAGGCCGATTGATAATGCTGTTTTTTTTCAGGAGACATCTTTTGGTAATATTGTGTAAAGGCTTCAAACAGTTGAGTGTTCTCTGCGTCATTTAAAAGCAACGCTTGCGCATCTTTAAAATTTCCTTTTAAACTTGCATCAATAAATGTTCTTCCTGTATCCAGCGCTGTGGCTGGTCTTTTATCCTGATTGTTCTTACACGACAAAAGACCAGCAGTAAAAAGAATGAGTAGGAATGTAATTATTTGCATTTTGCAGAACATGGTTTATGATTGTAAAGGGATAATTGTAACAAGAAAAAATGGCGATTAAAATCAATCGTTATTTCTTGTCGGCATCTTTCATGTTTTTCTCATCATCTTTATTGTAAGCTTTGATAATTGCTTTTACCAAACGGTGTCTTACCACATCTTCTTCATCTAATTCTATGTATGATATGCCGTCAATATTCTTTAATATTCTTGTGGCTTTGAATAAGCCGCTTTGCTGATTTTTGGGTAAATCAACCTGAGTGGGGTCGCCGGTAATTATAGCTTTTGCATTGGGGCCAATTCTCGTTAGAAACATTTTAATTTGAAGGTCGTTGGTATTTTGGGCTTCATCCAAAATAATAAATGCATTATCAAGGGTACGTCCACGCATATACGCCAATGGTGCAATTTCAATGGTTCTAGTACTCATGTAATATCCCAATTTGTCAGCAGGAATCATATCATCCAAGGCGTCATATAAAGGCCTTAAGTAGGGATCTATTTTTTCTTTCAGATCTCCGGGAAGAAAACCCAGGCTTTCCCCAGCTTCTACTGCTGGTCGGGTTAGAATTATTTTTTTTACGAGCTTATTTTTCAATGCCCTTACAGCTAAAGCAACTGCGGTATATGTTTTACCGGTTCCGGCAGGCCCAATAGCGAAAACAATGTCATTTTTATCACAGGCATTTACCATCATTTTTTGATTGGCAGTTCTTGCTCTGACTGTTTTACCGTTTGGCCCGAAAACCAATACATCATTTGGATTTTTGTCAATAAAATTATCAATAGTTTTTTCGTCATCGCCACCCAAAATTTGTTCAAGATAATTTTCGCTCATGTGCCCATTTCTTTCAAGGTATTGAATAAGTAATTGAATTTTATCTTTGGCATCTTCTATTTGTTCAGGAGCTCCGCTCAATTTGATTTGTGTGCCCCTGCTGAGAATTTTTAATAATGGAAATTTTCTTTTTAATACATCCAGTTTTCCGTTATTCACTCCAAAAAATTCAATCGGATTAACGGTTTCGAGGTTTATGATTGTTTCTGTCAATGTTGAAAATTTAAAATTTAATAAGCGAAAATCAATAGATCAATTTAGTAAAACATCTGATGACAAACACTCTTCTCAAATTTAATTCATTACTATTGAAAAACGCAACAATTAATTGTTAACATCATTATCTAAACGGTGGAAAAATAATAAATCTAAGTTAAAATGAAGCGATCATTTTCAGATTCAACATTCTGGGAGTCAATCTGTTGGGAAGTGCGTAAATATTGTTGTCAAAGTCTTTTATCAGTTGATAGGAGATGGTATTAGCCTTGTCTATTAAATTGAATACTTCAAAACTTGCCCAAATGTTTTTAAAGCTATTGAAAGGGCTATGTCTTCTTTTAAAAGTGGTTTCACCAAGTAAAAGAGCGCTGAAACCAATATCGGCTCTGATATAAGCTTTGATGGTAAGTGCATTTCGGTATTTGGTGCTATTGGGAATATTGTAAGGCATATTGCTGCCGTACAACAAATTAAAATGCACCTTGAAATTTTTATTGGTAGGCAAATAATCTTGCATAAATAATCCTACAGTAATTAGTCTGTCACTGGGCCTTCTCAAATATCCGATGGTTTGTTTTACTGAATCAACTGCTATTTGATCAACGGTATTGGAAGTGATAATTTCACCGCTGCTATTCCTGAATTGATAGTAGTAATCATTGCTAAGGTTTTCTCTGGTTTTCATAAAGCCGACACTCAACCAACTTTCAGCATCTTTGATCAATTCTCCGAAAAGTCTCAGCTCTAATCCAGCAGCATAAGCTTTCGCATTGTTTTCGCCCAAGTATTTAATCTTAACGTTATCGATATCGTAAGGAATTACATCAGTCATTTTTTTGAAATAAGCTTCAGTAGTTAATTTGAAAGGCCTACCATTGATATCAGTAAATTGATAATCCATTCCTGCTACAAATTGCATGCTTTTCTGCGATTTGATTGCTGTATTCAATTCGCCGTTATACTTTTTAAATTCCCTGTAAAAGGGCGGTTGATTGTAAATGCCACCAGCTAATTTGAAAAGCATGTCATTTTTCCAGGATGGTTTGCAGCTGATTTGAATACGAGGACTTACCAACAGCTCTTTGTTTAAATCATTGTAGTTATATCGAATACCTGCCTGAATTGAAATGTCGCTGTTGTATTGTAAAAAATGTTTGTTGTCTTGAATAAATCCAGTGTATTTTTTTATTTTCAATGCAATCTGACTGTTGGCAGAATTAAATATATTAAATGAAGACTGATTATACGGAAGTGAATAACCTGCAGAGTCCTGGTATTCAAATCCCTTGATTAGATCAGTTATTTCAACATAATCCATTCCATTACCCCATTGAAGAAAATTGTTTTTAAATGACAAGCTTCCTTTGTGAGAAAAATTCCAATTGGAAATATTCAGATGATTGCGCGCATATTGTCTGTATGTTCCGGCGCCAAGAGGATTGATGATTTCGCCAAAAGTACTGCTCGATTTATCAAAATCTCTTTCTCCAAAAATATAGGTACCTGCAATATCGTAATTTTCGTTTTCGATATCATTGAAATGACTTGCCAGCCATTTTAATTTTAATTTTTTTGTAGGAGATTGAATGATGGTTGCACCAGTAAAATAAGTATTGTAGTCGTCTTTTTCTTGTCCTTCAAAATAAGTATCAAGGCCAATATTTGCTGTGAACAATGGAGAAAACACGCCGGCTGTTTTTTTGACAGATTCAGGAATATAGGTAAATCTTGATACAGAATAATTTCCGAGTAATTCCAATTCAGTTTTGTTTGTTAATTTCAAATGAATCAAGGATTGGATATCTGATGCAGATGGGATATAGGATCCTGTTGTGGGTTGGTTGCTTAAAACACTTTTATTGTTTTTGTTTCTTAATCCTAAAAGATAGGTGGCTTTTTCTTTTTTAATATTTCCGGAAAATTGCAATCCCTGTTCAATTCCGCTTAGGTAAGCAGTTCCCTCAAATGTGCTGGGTTTTTTGTATTGAATATCCAGCACACTGCTCATTTTGTCGCCATAGTTTGCCTGAAATCCTCCTGTGTAGAAATGAATATTTTTAACGAGCTGAGGATTGATGAAACTAAGTCCTTCTTGCTGTCCGTTACTGACTAGGTAAGGCCTGTAAATTTCAAAATCATTGATATACACGATGTTTTCGTCGTAGTTCCCACCTCTTACTGAATATTGAGAAGTTAGTTCGTTATTGCTTCCAACAAGAGACTTGATAAGTCCTTCTACGCCACCAGAGGTGGAAGGAAGCATCAGCGAATTTTTCGAGTTGAGCGTGATAAGGCCGGTTTCTTTTCTTTCTTTGTCATTCGAGATAACAACAGTTTCAAGTAGTTTGCTGTTTTTTTTCAGTATAATATTTATTGAACTAATTTCCTGGTGATGTAGAAAAAAGTTTTTTTGAAAATCAAAATAGCCGCTATGCGTAAACGTTAGTGCGAAAGGTTTTTCTGTAGGTGTTTTAATGGTAAATTTTCCGCTGTCATTTGATAGTACACCTTTATTTTGACCAAGAATCGTAATGCTTGCATTGTTGATTGGATGATTGTTCTCATCTAATATTATTCCAGTTACTGTACTGTGTTTAGATTGAGAAAATGAATTGAATGAAAAAAAGAAAAATAAAAATGTAAGGATAAGTTTCATTCGAAGAAAAATAATCAGATTGATTTTAGTCTTTCAATTGTATTTACAGGATTCTCTGATTTGAAAATACTGTTACCTGCAACAAGTACATCGGCTCCTGCGTCAATGATTGATTTTGCATTTTCAAGTGTAACGCCTCCGTCAACTTCAATTCTAACCTGCAATAATTGTTCATCTATCATCTCACGAAGTAGTTTGATTTTATTGATGCTGTGCTCAATGAAAGTTTGGCCACCAAAGCCGGGATTAACACTCATGATACAAACAAGG
>CAMCAY010000056.1 GCA_945872815.1 Chitinophaga pinensis | reverse complement strand
GGGAATGGTGGCAGATGTATGATAAAATTTGCTTTTGATTTAGGTATGCATCATTACACCTATCGTTTCATCGCTGCAGACGGAGAACATGAAGCCGAAATAGATAACAATCAAGAGATTCGATTAAAAATGACTGATGTAAATGAAGTTGAATTAGAGGATGCATATGCAATATTAAACACTGGCTCACCTCATTATGTAAAACATGTTAATGACATGACAAAAATAAATGTGGTTGATGAGGGCAAAGCCATAAGAGAAAGTAAAACATTCGCAGAAGAAGGCATTAATGTTAATTTTGTTGAAACCATTGACAACGACCGCATATTTGTGAGGACCTATGAAAGAGGCGTTGAAGATGAAACATTAAGTTGCGGAACAGGAGTTACTGCTGCAGCATTGGTTTCTGCTCACAACGAAAGAGGATTCAATAGAGTTGAGGTAAAAACGCTCGGAGGCAATTTAAGTGTGGAATTCAATAAAATCAGCGAAACGACATTCAACGATATTTGGCTTTGTGGACCTGCGGCCTTTGTTTTTAAAGGAGAAATTGAATTAAACAACATGACAAGTCATCATTAAGAACTCAATCAAATAAAATACAACATTGATTCAATATTTTAAAATAGTAGAACAGCAAACTATTGCAATAGACAAGCCCATTACAGGTTCTTGGGTAAACATTCTCCCTCCTTTAAAACAGGAAGAATTCAACGAATTGAGTAACCTTTTGAATATACCGATTGACTTTTTAAAAGACTCGCTTGACATAGATGAACGAAGCCGTTATGAAACAGATGAGGATGTAAAATTGATAGTAATCAAAACACCCACTGAAAACAATTCATTTAATGAAAGTGATGCATTTTACATCACGATTCCAATTTGTATTATTCTTACCAATGGGCAGATAGTAACAGTAAATTCTTTTGAAAATGAAGCCATCAAAAAATTTCTGAACAGTTTTCAAAACAGGCATCCTGATAAGAAAAACATGATGGTGCTTAAGATATTTGAAAAAATAACGACCAACTTCCAGGAATACTTGAAAGAAATAAACCAGCGAAGAAATGCATTGGAACAGAAATTGTATGATTCAAATAGAAATGAAGAACTGCTCCAATTGATGCGAATTCAAAAAAGCCTGGTATATTTTGTTACGGCACTTCGCAGTAATGAACTCCTGATGATGAAAATGGCAAGAACAGATTTCCTTGGACTAACAGAAAATGAAAAAGACTTTCTGGATGATCTTATCATTGAAACCTCACAGGCACTTGAAACAGCCAATACGTACACCAATATATTAAGCAGTACATTGGATGCTTTTGCAAGTATCATCAGCAATAATCAAAACGAGGTTTTAAAAAGACTGACTACCTTGACTATATTTTTGAGCATTCCTGTATTAATTGCAAGTATATATGGCATGAATGTACCCTTACCCTTTCAACATTCCCACTATGCGTTCTGGATTCCGGTTACCATTTGTTTTCTGATTTTAGGATTTGCATTGTATAATTATATACGAAGAATTAAAAAATAACGATGTTTAATATCAGGGTTTACGGAATGCTTGTTAATGAAAAAAAAGAAATACTGGTAAGCGATGAGCTTATTAGGGGTCATCGAATTACAAAATTTTGTGGAGGAGGATTAGAACATGGTGAAGGGACCATTGATTGTTTGAAAAGAGAGTTTTTGGAGGAAATGAATTTGCAAATTGAAGTGACAGACCATTTATATACTACAGACTTCTATCAACAAAGTGCATTTAACAAAGAACATCAAATCGTTTCTATTTATTATCTGGTGAAGGCAATAGAATCCATCAAAATAAAACTGACGAATACTCCATTTCAATTTGATGATGAGCAGATGAATGTTTATGCTGAAACTCAACAGATTGAATCTTTTAGATTTATAGAATGGGATAAATTTTCAGAAGATTGTTTAACGCTTCCAATTGATAAAGTAGCATCAAAGAAACTGAAAGAGTTGTATTCTACAATGTAAGAATTCAATCAAAACAGAATAAAGAAAAAAACTATCAGCCATAAGCCGGATTCTGTAACTGCCATGAATACATGACAGCGGTTATCATTTATCTGGCTGTGCCATTACTGACACAATCTTGCTGCCTACCCTTCAGCGCAACGGATTGCTCCGTATTTGAACGAGTCGCTCTCTAACACTGATTTACGTGGCATTACAGCACACAAGGTTTACCCGCAATGATTATTACTAACCAATGCCGTGAGCTCTTACCTCACATTTTCACCCTCATCCCTATTGCTAAGGACAGTTATTTTCTGTGGCACTGTCTCTTTCTTCTTTGCAGAAGAAGCCGGCCGTTAACCGGTGTGTTACCCTTTGCTGTCCGGACTTTCCTTTCCGAATAATCGGAACGATAACCGGCTGATAGATATGTAAAATTAAGTTTTATTATGTTCAATTGAAAAGATTTATTTTTAGGTATTTATTTTCAAAAGTTAAAAGTTAAAAGTTAAACTTTTTTAATTTTAACTTTTAAATTGTTTCAAATGTCCCTTTCAACCATAATTAGAAATTTTATTTCCAGTGAAAAAACTGGTGGCTTTACTATAATAATCTGCACTTTTATATCCATGATATTAGCCAATAGCTCATTTGGCAATCAATACGTCAATTGCTGGAATACCATTATTTTCGGAAGTCCGCTGATACATTGGATCAATGATGGCCTTATGAGTATCTTTTTTTTACTAATTGGCTTAGAGTTGAAACGTGAGTTTGTTTTTGGAGAACTATCCAATAGAAAAGTTGCCTTATTACCTATTATCAGTGCTTTGGGCGGAGTAATAATACCTGTAATTATCTTTCTGTTATTTAACCGAAATTCAGATGAAGCAAATGCTGCAGGAATACCTATGGCAACTGACATTGCATTTGCATTGGGGATATTGTCATTATTGGGAAACAAGATTCCTGCATCATTGAAAATATTTTTAACTACCCTTGCTGTTATTGATGATTTATTGGCTATTGTTGTAATTGCTTTTTTTTATTCGAATTCCATTTCAATTTTAAATTTGACAATAACAATTTCCTTGTTACTGATTTTGTATATTTTCAATCGATTCAAAATAAACTATCTGACTCTATATTTATTTGGAGGAATAGCCATGTGGTATTTCATGCTACACTCAGGAATTCATGCTACTTTAACAGGTGTATTGTTAGCATTTGTTATTCCCATTGGAAAAGGCGATAATAGCTCCTCATCCTTCAAATTGCAGCTAGCATTACATAAACCTGTTGCATTAATGATAGTTCCACTTTTTGTATTGGCCAACACTGGAATCATACTTAACTCAAATTGGCAGAATGGAATATTCTCCAACCTTAGCATGGGCATTGTATTAGGACTAATAATTGGAAAACCACTTGGCATTTATTTATTAAGCAGAATATCAGTTATTACAGGCATTTGCAAATTACCAAAAAATGTTACCTGGAAACATATTTTAGGTGTTGGGATATTGGCCGGAATAGGTTTTACCATGAGTATTTTCATTACATTATTAGCATTCAAAAATCAAAACCAAATTGATATTGCTAAAATCTCCATTTTCATTGCCTCTGCAATAGCAGGAATTACAGGATTTGCTTTTCTTAGTATGATGAAAAATAAAAATGAAAAGTTTAAAGTGAAAATTCAATAGTTAAAAATAAAAACTTTGAAATACGCATCTTACCAAAAAAAACAGCCAACGTTTTTGTTCGTTGGCTGAATTCTTTAATTTTTGAAAATCCTATTCTTTCACTACCCTCATTGTCTTCTTCATGTTTCCTTGTCTTATTTCAATCATATAGACTCCCGATTTTAATTCATTACCAAAAGAAATAGTTTCGTTAGAATTAAACGTTAGCGTTTTAATTATTCTACCCTGCAAATCTATGATAGTTGCCTTCACAGATTGAGATGGTGTTGAGGATTTCACTAACATACTATATGCGCTAGAAGTTGGATTAGGATACAGCATAACATCCATTAACGATGCAGATAATTGAGCATTCGTAACTTTTGTTATTGGCTGCGTTATACAATCTTTGGTTGTCAACTTCAACACTTTCTTCGAACCTACACAACCGTTAGCTCCTATTGCTTGTACATAAATACTATCGTTTGAAGTAGCTGAATTAAATAGAACTTTTATTTTTAGTCCATTACTTCCGCTATCTATTAAAGCCCCGGATGGCAATGTCCATAAATAGGAAACAGCACCGGTTACTGCCGAAGCAATATATCTCGCACTCGTAGTTGTACCAACAATTGGACAAATACTTGTGGTACCCGTTAAGGTAATTGGCGCACTCAATGTTGCTGCTGCCAAATTTGAAAGCTTCTGTGCTTTAGGACTACTCAAACTACAGCCAGAAGTGTATCTTAATCGGATACTATCTCCTGCTACTGCAGCCTTATTATTGGTAAATTTCAATTTGATATACCTTGCATTCGCTCCACTTAATTCTCCTGAATCCAATGATGCTGATCCAGCAACAGCAGAACCCGTTGGAAGACTCCACTCGTAACCAGTCGCTGCCATAGCTGTTGTTGTTGCTATTGGAAGAACAGGTGCAGCATAACGATATACTCTCGCTCCGCAAACATCACTCACTAATGTGATTGTAATAGCTGAAGGTATTGCAGGCGCAGTTAACAATGAATTACTCAACTTGGTTGCTTTAGGACTACTCAAACCACAGCCAGAAGAGTATCTTAATCGGATACTATCTCCTGATACCGCTGCCATATTATTGGTAAATTTCAATCTGATATACCTTGCATTTGCTCCACTTAATTCTCCTGAATCCAATGATGCTGATCCAGCAACAGCAGAACCCGTTGGAAGACTCCACTCGTAACCACTCGCTGCCATAGCCGTTGAAGTTGCTACAGGCAAAAGCGGTGCTGCATAACGATATACTCTTGCTCCGCAAACATCACTCACTAATGTGATTGTAATATCTGTAGGTATCGAAGGCGCAGTTAACAATGTATTACTCAACTTGGATGCTTTAACCAAACTATTACCGCAGCTAGATGTGTAATACAATTTTACACTATCCCCAGTAGCAGCAGCATTGTTTGATGTGTAGCGCATGACAATTATGCGGGAAGTCAAACTACCTGAATCGATGACTGCATTATCACCCAAACTAC
Organism: Chitinophaga pinensis; assembly: GCA_945872815.1. Taxonomy (GTDB): domain Bacteria; phylum Bacteroidota; class Bacteroidia; order Chitinophagales; family Chitinophagaceae; genus Ferruginibacter; species Ferruginibacter pinensis_C. The sequence goes on along the minus strand of CAMCAY010000056.1, from coordinate 8,080 downwards.
CTTTAAACGACCACACATAACCTGAAGCAGGTGCGGCAGTACTTGTAGATATAGGTAACGCAGGTGCTGTATAACGATATAATCGCTCTCCACATACCGTAGCAGCCTTGGCTGTTATTGTTATAGATGTAGGTACTGAAGGAACAGCTGAAGTAACATTTGTCAATTTAACCGCCTTATTTGAGCTATTGCCGCATAATGATGTATAGGATACTCTCACACTATCACCAATGGTTGCAGCATTATTACTTGTATATTTCACTAAGATAACTTGAGAATTGACAGTACCTGAATCTACCACTGCATTAGCTCCTAAAGTCCCCTTAAACGACCAAAGATAACCTGTTACAGGAGCAACAGTGGTGGTTCCAGCAGCCATTGCTGTGGTTATTGACGGTGCTCTATAACGATATATTTTTGCCCCACATGTACTAGGTGAAACTGCAGTTATGGATATTCCTGTTGGTGCAGCAGGAACAGCCAATACAGTATTAGATAGCTTATACGCCTTAATTACACTATTACCGCAACCTGACCATGCTCTTACTTTTATACTATCTCCTGTAATTGCTGCAGCATTTGATGCATACTTAACTCTGATTACGCTATCTCTAGTAACATCTCCTGAATCAATTGTTACACCTGTTGAACCACCAACAGATGTTGGTAACGTCCATGCATAACCGACAGCATTTGCTACTTTAGTTGCTTTATATCTATACACTCTCGCGCCGCAAACATTGCTTACTAATGTTTGAGTTATGGTAGCAACCGATCCCGGAACTACTGTTGAAACAGTGAATAGTAAAGTAGCTGCACTATCACATCCTGCTGCATTGGTTAAATGCTTGATGTATGAACCTGCTACAGAATATGCCGTTCCATTCCAATTGTATGGCAGACTCGATGAGCATGCTGCATACCTGGTTATACTAGTAGTTGAATGAAGTATGGTTAGATTTAAATACACAGTAGAATCACACCCTGCGAAATTCGTTAAACCAGATTTTGTATAAAAAACACTTTCATTGTACACGGTACCATTCCATAAAAATGACTCACAGGCTGATTGTGTAATCGTTTTACTTGTAGGTTGTTTGATGACTAAATGTAAAGTATCCACAGATGGGCATCCTGTAACTTCATCGTCATAATTAAAAGTATAATCTCCGCTTTCTGAGTAGTTTACATCATGCCAAGAATATTCAATACACTCGGATACAGAAAAGGAATTGTGATTTCCGTTATTAATAGTCAAATATAAGGTAACAACACTATCACATCCTCCAGCATTTGTAAAGGTATGCGTAGGAGTTGCTGATGAAGTATATGTTACACCATACCATACAAAACTTCCGCAGGCTGATGCGGTTGTATCGCCGGTGTTAGGTGAACAAGCAGCAGCAGTTATTTCTTTCAAAGAAACCCCGCTAACTGAATTATTCAACACTACATTGTTGGCTTCAATTGAACTACTAGTGTTATCCAACGACCACGATGTGCCATTGTGCACTAGCAATTTTAAACCACTTGCGGCAATACCATTTAACTGGCTATTGTTGTAGTAAATTTTTAACACCCCATAGTAAGGCGATGCAGTAGCGCTGAATTGATACACCTTATTAATATGATTTATAGAAGTGCTATTGCTTACTGCATTGCTTTTGCTGAGGGTATTGTTGCTGAAGCTATAGATAGCGGATGGTGTGAGCTCTAAGCTATCGGCCGAAACTATTGTTCCTGCACCTATACTAAACTCGGTGTTTTCACCCGCAGATAGTATCTGTGCCTGCAATGCTGAGCTAAACAGCCCAACTGCAAAAACCAGAAAACAGATGATTGATTTTTTCATTTTGATTATTTTAAATCACCATAAATTCTCAATTGAATTCAACGCAATTAATTTTTAAGAATATTTTTCGTAATAATTTGAATTCTTAAGCATAAATATTTGTTTCTAATAAACAAAATAATATTGCTTAAACTAATCGTTCTTAAAAAGAGCGTACTGCACGAACATATTGTTGTTTGTACTTACCTGCATTACTATTATAGGCATACTGATTACCATATCCAAATTCCTGAAGCCAAGCATAATCAGGAATTTCATACTCTGAAGAAGTCCAATAAAATTTATAATATAATTGAGTAAAACCGCCTATTAAATTTTTACTTAAGTACAATTTATTCAACTCATCTTTACTTGGTAAATACCAATCGTTGTATCCTCCTCCATTGTACGCTCTCGCTAATCCTGCTGCATAATTGGTAGCAGTTGGTCCTTGACTTGCAATAATGGCATTGGTGTTAGCAAAGCCTGTACCTAATTCAGTTGCTCTTACACCTGTAGACGTCCAAGCTCCATTATACCATTGAATCCCGGCACTTTGATCTGATGTTGCAGCAATTAAACCATGCTGTACATTTGCATCATATCCTGGATCGGAAGCAGTTAATATATATGCAACAATCCCACCTCCAAAGGCTTCCCCAATATAATGAGGAACAGCAGCAACTGTTCCGCCCACCATATTTGTCCATGTAGTCCCGTTATACACCTCTAATTCTCCCTTAGTTCCACAATTAGTGCACCATAATACTAAACCTGCAACAGGACTAGAAATTGAATCTCTTTGTGAAGCAGTCATACGAGGAGGCAAGAATCCTTTTGTGGTAGAACTTACTTCTACAACTGCAGATGAGGTTGAAGATGCACCACCAACAGTAACGGTTCCTGTAAAGGAAGGAGAAGCTACATTAGCTTTTCTTGCTAAGGAATCAGTTAATGAAGATGTAGTAGCATAACTTGAAAGATCCAATGTGCTAGTACTTCCGTCTGCTTTTAAATATTGAGAAGATGTACCTGATGGTGTTTTAAAACCTGCACCAGTTATTGTAGCGCTAGTATTTACACTCGTAACATATGTATTACCCAATTGAATTTTGTTACTTTCATTTACGGTTGCTTGGTAGCCTATTGCAGTTGTATTTGTTAAACTACCTGTAGTAACGTCCGCTTTATATCCTATTGCAGTGTTATTAGATCCTGATGTATTATTGTCAAGAGCTTGAAATCCTGTTGCGGTGTTATTAGATCCTGTAGTGTTATGAGTAAGTGAGTTTGGACCAGCCGCGGTGTTGTATTCTCCTGTGGTATTTGAAGTAAGTGAACTAGTTCCATAGGCAGCGTTATAAGATCCTGTAGTGTTTAAATAAAGGGCACCTGCACCAGCTCCAGTATTGAAATTTCCGGTAGTATTAACAGGTAAAGTTGCTAATCCCAATGCAGTATTATAGGTTTGCGATCCTGCGCCCAATCCTACAGTCAATCCACTAACTATTATATCTTTATTAAATGTTTTAGAACCTGCAATTGTTTGAGTTCCGTTAGTAACAATACCACCATTCGTTCCATCGGCTGGGGCTAAACTTAAAACTCCTGAAGATATAGAACCTCCATTTGGAGTAGAATTTCCTGCGATAGAACCCATTGTTGTATTGCTAAAACTTGATACTTTATTTGCAACAAACGCTGTAGTAGCAAGTTGTGTACTGCTATCACCGGCAGATGCAGTAGGTGCAACAGGTGTTCCTGTAAATGAAGGAGAAGCTTTAGGAGCTAATGTCGCTTCTGCAGCTTGTGCTCTTGAAACCTCTGCATCAACTGCAGAGGAAGCAGCAAGGTTAATCCAAGTAGAACTAGAATTAGATAATCCAATTATAAAGTATAATGATTGTGAAGTATTTTTGGAATTGATGAAGCCAGATGAAGTACTCTGTCCTTGAGTTTGAAAAAATGCTTCATTTACTGAACTTCCATTTGCATCTGTATCTGTAAACCCTCCAGCCAAATTTGCACCTCCTTTATAATTTTCATTATCGCATGTTATATTAAAATAATAATTTCCTGCTACAAGAGAAATAGGAGTAAAATCAAATGTGATGTTTCCAGTATTTGAAATTGTTTGTGAAGAAGTGGCAATTGGATTTGAAAAAGTAACTGTAGTATAAGCTGCCCCTAATGAACCTGAATAAACAGATATCGTAACAGTTGAAGATTGACCACCTGATACATTGTTTAGATATACTTGGATTGAATTTAAAGTTGATGCATTAGGAATGGTAAAAGTTTGACCTAATGTAACGTTACTGCCTGAACCCATTCTTCCCATTTCTAATGAATAGCCTAATCCCATCCATCCATTATTATTAGTTAATTGTTGAAGTGTTGTTGATGAAGATGTGCTAGAATAACCCATAAAATTACCTGTACTTGAATTAAACAACATAAGCCCCGCTGCAGGATTAGAAATAGCGTTAACCTGATTGGTTGTCATACGAGGAGGCAGGAAACCTTGAGTGGTTGATTTCACCTCTAGCTGTGCTGAAGGTGCTACATCTGTTGCGGCTACGCCGATACCTACCTGAGCATTCGTAGATAAAGAAACAATAATAAGCAGCGATAGTACAAATTTTTTCATTTTTGTATGATTTTGGTTTTGAACACGAAAGAAATACGAATAAATCAACTTAACAATAGCTCCCTTTTACTTTCCAATTATTGATATACGATTTCCGATTTTCAGGAGAAGATTATTTTGTTTTCTTATGATAGAGATTAGAAAAATGTAAAGATTAGCTGACGAATACCTCAAAATTGATATTGAGATAAGCCAAATCAAATTATGGATAAAAAAATCAACGATAATAAAGAAAAAAATCTCTAAAATAATACCTTAATAGTCAATTATTAATAATAATTAAGGCTATTTTCCATTTTTTGAGATACATTTTCCTGATATTGAGAGATTTTTTTTAGAAAAATTGAAAATTAAAATAAGTACTTTGCTATTGTATTAAGATGACATTTGAGTTGATGACAGAAATCGCTCATTATTAAATTTTTCGCTTCATGCTTAGCAACATTATATTATTTATTACAGCCGCAATTGGGGCTTTGTGTACCGCTTTCATATGCAATAAAAAAAACAATCTTGAGCACTCTCTAATTAACAAATACCTGATCATCACTATTGCATTTAATAGTATAAGGTTTTTTTTCATGGAATATCAGAAGCATATCCAGAAATCAATATCAGTAAATTTGTAACCTCTCTTGATGTAAGCACTATTATGCTGATGCCTAGCCTTTTCCTCTATTTTAAAGATATTATATATGAAAATAAGTTTGAATTAAAGAATTTGTTTCATTTTATTGTGCCTATTGTTGTTGGAGCTACATTCATTGTCACCAATTTTGTTGACTCGGAAAATTCAGATCTATTAAAAAAAATATTTTTCTTCATCAGTGTTTCATTCTATTTCAGTTATGCAATTATCGGATTTGTAATGCTTAATAAAAATATTTGGCGTCGTAATACTGATATCAAAATCATACAAAAACAAAACATGCTGATAAAAAAATGGAGTGTTTTTCTATATGTTAGTTTTTTATCCTTGCTATTGATTCGCATTACAACTAGCCTTCTTTCTAGTAATACAGGCACTTTCAACAACCACTACCTTTGGATTTCTGCACTTGTATGGATGGGACTTTTTATAACGATATTCTTAACACCGGAAATCTTATACGGATATAATTTTTTAAATAAAACCATTGAAGAGGGCGCCAAAAAAATGGTACTGAGCAGTGTTTGGGAAACCGCTGCCGCAGTAATACCCATCAGCAGTGAAAAAGATAAAAAGCTGGAAGAAAAAATGAAATCATTGCTTATGAAATATCTTCATCAGATTGAAGAATTATCTTTTCATACGCATGCTTTTAGAAATCCCGACTTGAGTCTTGATGATATTGCCGGCGCATTGAATATACCAATCAGTCATATCCATTTTGTTTTCAAATATCATTGTAACGAGAGTTTCACAGATTTTAAAAAAATTGTTCGAATTCATGACGCTACCATGTTGTTAGAAAGCGGATACCTTACCGAACATAAAATAGAATCACTTTCTGCCACAGTAGGATTTTCTTCTTACAATACTTTTTATCTGGCATTCAAAAACATTACTGGCGTAACTACGCAGGAGTATATGAAGCGATTTTAGTTTTCGACTTTTAACTTTTAACTTATTTTATTTACCCAAAAAAACCTCGGTAGCCCCATACCCATATAAATGATGATACTGGTTCACGTACGATTTCACTTTTGATTTGAGTGAAAGCCTTTCATGGATTTCATTTCTTAATTTCCCCTCTCCTATTCCATGAATAAAAATAATAGATGTAAGGTGATGTAAAACTGCTAATTCAAAATACTTTTCAAACTCATTTATTTGAATTTCCAAGATTTCAGCAGGTGAATGATCACTAGGAAAGTCAACCAACTTTTCAATGTGCAAATCCACCACTGTTCTTGGCGGGGGAAGATAATCTTTAATACGCGCAGCTTCGTACATTCTAAATCCTGCATTTCCTAATTTGGTTAAATCAATTGTCGGTTCATCAATTTTATCGGGATAAAAATCAAACAACTCATAAGAAAATGAAGGCTCATTTTTCAATTGAATCTCCTCAATCTTTTTAAAAATTTGTTTTCCTCTCAACTTTAAAGATCTTTCGAAAAATGGAGCTTTCTTTTTATTCTCTTTTATCAATGAAAATTCAAAATTGAAGGATGGATTGTCACTTAAATCTTCAAATAGAATGTCGTGCAAATAAAAATCTGTCAAACCGGTTATTTTACTTTTTAATTCGAAATGACTTTCATTTAAAAAAGACAAATTGTATTTGAAATAATACTCTTCTTCATTGTAATTTATAAGGTATAACTTAAGCTTTTTAACTACCTCATCATCAAAAATATCCTTATCGTAAACAGGAATAAGATTTATGAATACACCATCTGCAACCTTTTTTCTTCCCGTGGGCTTTTCCTTTTTTACTTCATCTATAAAAATCTTCTTCTTTTCAATTATTTTCTTCTGGCTGAACATTTTAAAATAAGGGAAATCAATCTGATCCATGTATGCAGGAAACTTAACTCCCCTTACTTCAATCATTACCATTTTATCATTAATAATTTCAGTAACTTTTCCTTCATCATCAGAATGAAGTACAATGATCTTATCTCCTACCTCGTATTTCACGTTTCAAAAAATATTAAATGATTTATTTGTAATTTATTTTTATGATGTCAACTATTTAACTGCAACCAATTTACTTTTCTTATATCCATATAAAAAATAAACAACCAATCCAATCAACAACCAGGCACCAAACCAGGCCCAATTCATAGCTGTCATCCCTGTTAGTAAATACAAGCAAGTAATCAATCCCATTAACGGAATCAAGGACCAGTTTTTAATGAATGTTCCAATTGATAGAATTACACATACTATCCAAAAAACAATGGCTGAAATATTATAAGTCAATGTTGTTTCATCTACTTCAAAATCAAAAATATTTGAAAAATAATTATCAACTTTTAATTGAATGATAATCATACTTATCAACACAATCAAAGGAAAAATAAATTTAGAGGAGATAAAAGGCAAATGAAACTTACCTGGCTCTTTTACTTTTCTTGGCAAAAACAAAACACCACCGCATACCAATACAAAAGCAAACAAGGTAGCAATACTTGTAAAATCGAGAACAAAAGTTTTATCGGTAAATACAATAGGCACCCCAACCACCAAACCGGTTACTATGGTTGAAAATGAAGGCGTTTTAAATTTCGGGTGTATTTTCTGAAAAGCACTTGGCAACAAGCCATCTCTACTCATACTCATCCATATTCTTGGCTGTCCCATTTGAAAAACCAGTAAAACACTGGTCATGGCAACCACTGCGCAAACAGCTACCAATAATTGCATCCAGGGAACATCTAAATTTTGTTTTTCAAAAATAAAAGCAAGCGGATCTCCAATATTTTCGAAATGCTGATAATTGACAGCGCCTGTTAATACAAGGGTTAGCAGAATATAGATAACAGTACAAATGACCAAAGAGTAAATCATTCCTTTTGGCAAATCCTTTTGAGGGTTGTTACTCTCCTCTGCTAAAACACTAACAGCATCAAAACCAATGTATGCAAAAAACACTCCGGCTACAGCAGCC